>JAIFMY010000134.1 GCA_020048155.1 Bacteroidota bacterium | reverse complement strand
AATACGGATTGGACTTTTTGGCAAATTACCTTTTAACCGGCTTTAATTCTTTAGATTACAGCCTTTTCAGTTTTTTGTCATGTACTTAAAAAAAAATGGGAAAAAAAATTACAAATATTGATAACCAATGTATTTCCTTGCTTATGCATTATGATTTTCCGGGAAATATTCGCGAATTAAAAAACCTGATAGAACGGGCTGTAATTCTTTGCGAAGGGAATACACTTCTCCCAAAACATTTCAATGCATATGGCATATTCCATAAAACACACGAACCCGAAACATGCGAAACTGATAACTTCGATTTGCGCGACCTTGAATACAGAACCATACTCAAAGTTCTTAAAAAAGTAAATTACAATAAAGCAGAAGCTGCCAGATTGCTCCATTTAGAGTGGAATGCCTTATACCGTCGTATTCAAAAATACGAGATACAGATTCCCGATTAACTGTTCTTTGATATCATCTAATTAAATACTCGTTTTCGAAGTTTTTAATAACATACAAAATCCTCGAACTATTATTAATTACTGTATTTCAGCATCTTATAATCATTGGCACATTTTTAGTTTTTATTAGTTTGTACTTAAATGCTTACTTATGAAAACAAAACTAATTTCCCAGCTGTTTACCTACATCGCCATTGTGGTGGGATTACTTACATGTTCATCATGCCTCAAGAATGATGTGAACGAGCTAATTGATAAAGACACACTCAATGTTGAAGGTAAATATACCGGTTTTACTTTCAAAACTGTGAAAGAATACACAGTATCTATTTCGGCTAGTACATCAGACAGCAAACCTATAAGCAATGCCTATTTTGAATTATTCACTACCAATCCTCTCGCGGTTGATGGTACATTGGTTGCAAATGCAGCCCATTATAGAATATTCAAAGGTTCAACCAATAATTCTGGTAGTGTACAATGCATGATATCAACTCCCGCCACTGCAGATAGTATTTACGCCCTGAGTTATTATATCGGTTTGCCTACTTTACAAGCAATGCCTCTTATACGTCCAGATATTAAATTCGATTTTGCAGTTAGCAAATCAACTGCGAAAAGTACATTCAAAGCAAGTAAGACCTCTACACCAATCATAGTAAACGGATTTTATACTTTGGGCACTTGGAAAAGCAATGGAGTTCCCAATTATTTTGAAGCAAGCGATGCCATAACACAAGATTTTTTGGAAGATGTAAACGCATCGCTTCCCGAAAGAATTAAACTTACCGATTCGCACCCGCAGTATATATCTAACAACAACGACGCCAGCATAAAACTTATTAAAGATGCTGAGGTATGGTTGACATTTGTGCACGAAGGAGCCGGCTGGACCAATTCTCTCGGTTACTATACCTATCCTACTAACACGCCGCCTACAAGTGTTGCCGAAATCTTAGATCGCACCATTATATTTCCAAATGTTTCACTCAATGGTACATCGCTGCTCACAGCGGGAAACAAAGTTCAACTTATGTATCTAGATCCACAATCTCATGAATACACACCTATATTTCCTGCCGGCACATCTGTAGGCTGGTTCTTAATAGCACAAGGCTGGAATGGCACAGTCATTACAAACGGAACTTATATAAACTACTCAAACCCGGGCTTAAATATAGAGCCCGATGCTAACCTCAAAAAGCACAATGTTTTACTTTGGGACGAAGAACGAGAGGTTTTGGTAATAGGATTTGAAGATACACGAAGAGACAATAGTAGTTGCGATCAAGACTTTAACGACGCTATTTTTTACACTACTATAAGCCCATATACAGCCATCGACAATAGTATATATCAGCCTATTGATACTCCAACTGATACGGATGGTGATGGAATCACTGACGCATTTGACCTATACCCTACTGACCCCGATATTGCATTCGACAACTTCTACCCAGGCGAAAACATATATGGAACCCTTGCTTATGAAGATTTATGGCCACATCGTGGAGACTATGACTTCAATGATTTGGTACTCGATTATAATTTTAGTCAAATCACAAATTCAAACAGCGAAATTACAGGGGTTCGTGCCAAAATAGTTGTAAAAGCTATTGGTGCATCCTATCACAATGCATTCGGTATTGAAATAAATACACCACGTTCAAATATTCTTTCGGTTACCGGACAACGCAACACAAAAGGTTATCTCAATATTGGTAGCAATGGTGCCGAAAACAATCAGGATAAAGCAGTAATTATGATCTTTGACGATGCTTTCAATGCACTACCCTACCCGGGCTCAGGTATTGGAGTAAATGTAAACCCACAGACACCTTATGTAACCCCCGACACCCTGGATGTACTTATTCGATTTGTAAATCCGGTAAGTTTCTTCCAAATTGGTACTCCACCCTACAACCCATTTATTGTTGTCAACCGCAACAGGGGAGTAGAAGTTCACTTACCAAATCTTACTCCTACTATGCTCGCAGACCTAAGTTTATTGGGTACCGGCGACGACAACTCCAATGCTGTTGCAGCAACATATTATGTTTCTGACAAGTACTTACCTTGGGCTATGAATATTCCTGTCACTTTCGACTACCCCACTGAGAAAACCGACATACGTTATGCACACTTGGTATTCAACCAATGGGCATTGAGCCGAGGTTATAATTATATGGACTGGTATACAAATAGATTTGGATATCGTGATGCGTCTAAAATTTATCCTTCACACTAACAAAAAACCCATACAAGCTATGAAAAAGATAATGATAGTAGATGATAAAAGAGAAATGAGAAGCCTTTTGAGTGCCTTTTTGTCAAAAAAATACGAGATAAAAACAGCTGAGAATGGTTTGATAGCATTATCCCTTTTGCAAAATGGTTTTGAACCTGACGTTATTGTGAGCGACTTGAATATGCCTGAAGTGGATGGTCTGGCTTTGGTGTCGCAGCTTAAAAAAAGTGGAGCATTCAGTCATATTCCAATCATCATTTTGTCAAGTATCGATAAAAGCAGCAAACGTATAGAGCTCATGAAAGAAGGAGCCAACGATTTCCTGATAAAACCTTTCAATCCGGAAGAATTGGAAATACGTATTGAAAATCTTCTTAGAATAGTAAGCATATGAAAACGAAAATACTCTTCTATGGCATAAACAAGGATTTTTGCCATAGAATTAACTCCACAAGCCAGCTATTAGAAGCTGAATACTCTGCCAATCTCGGATTTATACTCAAGAAAAAAAATGAGACAGACATACTCTTCATCGAAGAAAATGAAGATCCAAAAGAAACGACCTTGTTTATTAAATTCTTCAAAGAAAACATTGACGATCCCAGAAAATTACTATTTGTGATTGGAAACCCGCGCAATGCTTCTGGTCACATAAAAGCAGGGGCTAGCGATGTTTTTCGGACCGATGCTTCGATTTCGAATATTGAAGATCGCATATTTTTCTTGCAAAAGTATGGTATGATGTTATTTCTTAAAACCAAAGAAAGTTCCAATACTTACAAAATACCAATATGGAAACGTTTTTTTGATATAGTTTTCTCTCTTACTGCTATTATTGCGCTTTCGCCTGTTTTCATCATCTTAGGTTTACTCATCAGAACTGAATCGAAAGGGAAAATATTTTATGGTGCACCCAGAGTGGGCTCAAACTATAAGATATTCTATTTCTTCAAATTCAGATCCATGTATACCAATGCCGACCAAAAAGTGGATATGCTTATGCAACAGAACCAATATGCCAATGAGGCTGCTGAAAAAGAATCACACGAGCATGAATCTGAGGAAATGCACCAAACCATACTTTCGGCCGACACTGAACAGATACCTGAAAACAAATTTCTTACTCAGAAAAAAGAGAAACAAGAAACATCATTCTTCAAAATATCAAACGACCCACGCATCACCAAAATAGGCCGTTTCATACGCAATACCAGCCTCGACGAGCTACCACAGCTTTTCAACATACTCAAAGGGGATATGTCGGTAGTTGGCAATAGACCTCTACCTTTGTACGAATCTGAACTTATTACTTCAGACCGTTGGGCACAGCGCTTTTTGGCGCCTGCAGGGCTTACCGGATTGTGGCAGGTAACCAAACGCGGAGGTAGCAACAAAATGTCTGCCGATGAACGCAAACAACTTGACATTGATTACGCCAACCAATTTAATTTTTGGTATGATCTGAAAATTATCCTGAAAACCCTTCCGGCTATGCTACAACACGAAAATGTTTAGTATATTCAATGTATAAAACAAGCGTGATTTGAAATCAAAAAACACAGATGCATCTTCATCACGCGAGTTGCATCATAACTGCAAGTTAACCAATATATTGAATGAAAAGATTACTCATTTATTTGTTTTCACTCTTCTGCCTGCAATCTTATTCACAAGACAATGTATTCCAGTTATCCACTGCGAACCCTCTTCTTTCAATATCATCACTTATCGATTCGGCCTTATTATATTCACCTTTGCTCAAACTCAAGGCCATAGATATAGAAATAATGAGGCAACAATACAAAGCGGGTAACAAAGCCTGGATGGATTACCTTTTTATTGAAGGAGCTACAAACTATGGACTATATGACCAGGTTGTAATATCTAACCAAACAACAGGCGAACTGGAAACTTCAGGAAGCATTTCTAAAAATGAACAAATACGATACTATGGTGGAATAGGCTTAAAACTGCCATTATCGGCTATAACTACTCATGCAAATACACGTAACGGAAATAGACTTAAAATCGAAAAAGCAAATCAGGATTTACTCGATGCACAAAACAACGTCAGGCTAATAGTGATCGAAGAATATTATAAGCTGATATATCTTGAGGAAAGTATGCAAACTTTCATTGCTATTTACAATACCTTGGAAATAAGCTACCTCAAGGCCGAGCAGGATTTAGCCAGCGGAATGATTAAGCTCAACGATTTTGGATTACTTGCATCTACGTACGGCAAAGCCAAAGACGATTACAGCAAAGCCAAATACAACTATTATGCACAATACCACAAAATGCAGGTTATAGTTGGCACCAACATAAATAAATAAACCTTTTGGGTGATGGATATATACAGATTGGTACATCTACTGCTTAGAAACTATAAACTACTCATTGTCATTCCAATGGTATCAGCAATAGTCATGTTCTTTCTTACCACCAACCCAAGCAAAGAATTCACCACACGTGGCTCAGTTTTTACAGCTATTACGTCAAAAGCATCCTTGCAAGAATTGGATGAAAGCCGTGTTGACTTTTTTGCCACCAAAACAGATTATACCAACTTGCTTACACTTATTTCATCGCGCGATGTGATGGAAGAAACCACATTGAGGCTTTTAGCCAGACACTTGGTACTCGAAAAACCGGTTTACAGCGAGATATCAGCCGAAGCGTTTGATTTATTGCAAAAAATGATTTCGAAAGAAGTAAAACAACTCGTTGTAAAAGGGAATATTGAGAAAACATATCAGAACTTGGTACAGTTTCAAAAACCTGAAAAAACAAATTTTGTATATTATTTACTCAATTCATCGCATCCGCATTATAGCATCAAAGCAGTTTCTAATGCAAAAGCGACTCAAATTTCAGGAAGCGATATTGTTGAAATAAGTTACCAGTCAGATGACCCCGGTATAGCTTACCAGACCCTCAATATCCTTATTGAAGTATTTATAAACCGATACCAATCACTTAAGCAAAACCAATCGAACCTGATAGTTGAGTATTTTGAGAAACAATTGGCCAAAGCCGCTTTGGATCTTGAACTCGCCGAAGACAAATTACTTGTTTTCAACAAAGCCAACAATATTATCAACTACTACGAACAAACAAAGCATATATCATCGCAGCAAGAGAAAATTGAAGTCAGGCGTGACGATATCTTAATGGAATTTGAAGCTGCCGATGCCATTTTGCAGAAACTTGAAATAGAAACCAAGGAACGATTTAATGTAAACCTGCGTACTAAAGAACTCATGACTGTGCGCAAAAAACTTATTGAAATAAACCAGCAGTTGGCTGCTCATGCCATATTTGCCCAGAACATATCTGGTATTGACTCGGTATATACCCAACTTACCGCCAGCAAATTTCAGTATGAATGTATGATGCGCAACAAATTAGATTCAATAAATCTGTACGAAAAAAATGCTGATGGTATTGATATTTCAAATCTTCTTGACAATTGGTTAAACACCGTTATAGCTTACGAAGGATCAAAAGCAAAGCTTGAAGCCATAAATACCAAAAGTTTGGAGTTTAACTCCCTATTCGGGAAATATGCTCCCTTGGGTGCAACCATGACCCGCATTGAACGCGAAATTTCAGTGAAAGAAAAATCATATTTAGAAATACTTCACCACTTGGGTTTAGCAAAATTGAAACAACAAAACCAAGAGTTAATGGGTAATATGAAAATTGTAGACCATCCGGTATTGCCCATAGAACCCAAAGCTAGTAAAAGAAAAATTCTGATCATTCTCATTGGAATCATAAGTTTAGTTTTCACGTTTTTGGGAATTGTAGTTTTGGAATTGCTGGATAAAACAATACGAAGAGCTAGCAATTTTGAAAAACTAACCGGCATTAAAACAGCCGGCATCCTGGTAAAGGATGTTAGGAAACAAGCCATAGATCAAAATCTAATAAAACGAGAAGGGCTGAAAAATGTAATAGAATCGATTATATTCAGACACAACCGTACGAACCAATCAGTTATAGTGCAGTTTTTTAGCAATCAACTTAACGAAGGAAAATCTTATGTTATGAAAACCATTTCAGAGATACTCGAAGACATGGGGTTTACAACTTATTCGCTTTCGCTCGAATTTCCTAGCAAAGAAATGTATAAAAAAACTGCATATTCAGAAGTACTTGATAATTCTATAAATGCTGATGTCATTTTGGTTGAAATACCTTCATTGGCTACCACTGTGTACAATACTACCCTGCTCAATACTGCAACACTTAGTTATTTTGTAGTAGATGCAAGCCGGGTATGGATTGCCTCCGATGTAGTATTGCTTCGTACCTTCAAAACAAATTATACCGGTTTTTATGAAGGAATACTTAATAAGACGAACCCGGATTATATGGAAGATTTTATAGTAGAAGTTCCTAAGAAAAGATCAAAAATCAGAAAATATATCAAAAACAATATAATAAAGCGATTTGTATAGAGCATCATGATAAAAGCCACTTTCAGATACCTTCGTAATTCAGCAAATTTGTTCTCATTTTCCGGGAATTTACTTTTTGCGGCATTCAGCTTTGTTACTTTTCTCATCATGGTACGCTTTATGAGCAAAGAGGCCTTCGGTCAATGGTTGATATATAGCACTATGGCCGGATTGCTAGATATGCTTAGGGTTGGCCTCACAGGTACGGCTGCCATTCGTCTTTTATCTGTTGCCAATGCCTCAAATAGGAACTTCATTATAGCTTCGTCATATCATCTCAATGTTATAACTACCGTCGCTATTGCTATTTTGTTTTATGCTTCCTACCCAATTGTGCTCGCATATTTTCCTCATAGTTACTACTTGCCTGTGCTCAAATATTACCCGCTTCTGGCCCTCGCCAATTTATCGTTTAGCCAAGCCATTACTGTTGCACAAGGTACGGTCAATTTTAAGCAAATCATCATCATAAGACTTATCAACGGCGGTTTTATAATGATGGGAATTGGCGTATATCTCGTAAACTACTCTGCTGATATACAAGATATTATTATCATACATATTATTGCCAATTTGTTTACTAGCTTATATACTACTTTCAGAAATTTGGATGGTATCAGGTACATAAAACTATGCGATATTGCTTTGCTTAAAAAAATAACAAGTTTTGGAAAATATTCAACTGCCAGCTTCGTAGGCAGCAATCTGCTGCGCAGTAGTGATACACTTATTCTAAGTATGTCTGCTGCTATGGGCCCCGAAGCCATTGCCATATACGCCATTCCATTTAAATTTGTAGAGTTTGCTGAGGTACCATTGCGAAGTTTTACAGCCGCTGCATTTCCAAAATTTTCAGCGGCTTTGCATACAAGTAAAACACTGTTCAACCATACTTTGAGTCTGTACACCCTTTTTACAACTTTATTATTGCTGCCTGTTGCTTTTATTTTAGGCTTTTTCCCAGAGTTTTTTCTGGCATTATTTGGTGGCAACCAGTTTGCCGATTCTTTGCCTTTGCAAGTAAACATCACGTATTTTGTACTCATCTATGTTTTACTTCTTCCTATTGACAGGTACTCCGGAGTAGCTCTATTTGCCATAGATAAGCCTGAAATAAATTTCATAAAAATCATGTTTATGCTAGTAACCAATGTTGTAATAGATTTATTTGCAGTCTTTGTATTTGAATCGCTAATTCTTATGGTAGCTGGCACTGTTTTTTTCACAATCCCCGGAATTTTGATCGGATGGTATTATATTTGCCAAGAAACCGGATATAACTTAAGCGCATTGAAATCGGGCTACCGGGAAATGCTTAAGATTATAAAAGCAGGATTGAAAAAAACAATAAATGTCTGAACCATTAAGAAATAGCAATGCATTCATTACAAAGTTTCTTTTTGCTGTTTTATTGTTTATATGTTTGGCATTCATCTTGTATTTCTTTAGTAGCGGAAATTTAGTAGGCGGCTTACCATTTGCTGCTATTCCATTCGTAGCCATATATTTATATATAATATTTATAAATCCTATAGTTGGATTTGCTTCAGCATTTGTAGCCAATTATTTTGTGATGGGTATAGCCCGCTACTTGCCTGGTCCATTGGGTTTGGCAGTCGATGGGTTATTGGTGCTAACGTGGTTGTCAGTTGTTTTTAGTCAATTCAATAAAAATGTTGATTGGAAAAACGCAGCCAACGGGCTTACATTCTTATCGGTTGTATGGTTTGCATATGCTTTACTTCAACTTTTCAATCCGGAAGCACGCAGCCGGGAGGCCTGGTTCTATGCCATGCGTGGTGTTTCATTCTATATGTTTCTAACCATACCATTGGTATTTATATTATTCAATCATCCCAAGTACCTGAACAAAATGATCAAACTCTTGGCTTGGTTTACATTACTTGCAGTAGCCAAAGGAATGATGCAAAAATATATTGGTCCCGACCCTTGGGAGCAACGTTGGCTCAACGTAATTGGTGGCAAAACTCATTTATTGCCGGGTGGACTTAGGGTATTCTCATTTTTTACCGATTCAGCAACCTATGGTGGAAGTATGGGATTTGCAGGTGTGGTTTACATTATCATTGCATCTTATACAAAGGAAAAACGCTTAAAAATATTTTATGCCATCACCGGATTTGCAGCCATATATGCTATGTTCATTTCCGGTACAAGAGGTGCATTGGCAGTGCCACTTGCCGGATTTGCTTTTTTTGCAGTACTCAGCAAGCAAATAAAAACGCTTATCATTTCGGGTGCGGTGATGATGCTTTTTGTTGGGCTGCTCAAATTTACTACAGTTGGCAACAGTGTGTATGAGATTCGCCGATTCAGGGGTGGCCTCGATCAAAACAATGATTCATTTCAGGTGCGGGTCGAAAACCGAAAAAAATTTGCAGCCTATCTGGCTTCACGCCCTTTTGGTGGGGGTATTGGTTCTGCCGGAAACTGGGGATTGCGTTTTTCGCCCGGCACATTTCTTGCTGAAACCCCGCCGGATGGATGGTATATACAAATATGGGCAGAGCAAGGCATAGTTGGGCTTTATCTTCATATTTTTATTCTCATATATATTGTAGGTACTAGCAGTTTTATTTCTATGTTTCGTTTGCAAAATACCGATTTGAAAGGGAAAGCCAATGGACTCATATCTGGCTTAGTGGGAGTCATAGCTGCATCTTACAGCAGCAGTGCTTTGGGGCAAATGCCCAATGGTATAATCATATACACTAGTATTGCTTTTGTATATATGATGCCTCACTGGGAAAAAAAATACCTGAACACTTCAGATACAGACTGAATACTTCAAATATATGCATTTTGAAAATTCACAAATAGCGATGTACCATACAATATAAAAAATTCTTTCTAATACTTAGGTTATATGAGTCTTAAATACTACATTTGATGATAAGGTGCAAATTGCTCTCAATGGAATATTGCAATATGTCTTAAATTTCTGCTTATGAAACTTTTTTCTGTCACATCTAATTCTAAGAAATATCATGGAAGTATTTAAGAATGAATACGCTACTTTGGCGTACAACATGAAGAATGAAATTTTGGAACAAATTTGGAATCAGGCTTCTGCAAATATGAAGGATGAAGATTACAAAATGCTGCAAAATAAGACATTAACCGCTTTTGGTGAGTACAAAGCCAGTAAGATGTACGTAGATATAAATAACCTGCATTTTACAATTTCACCAGAATTACAAACATGGACTAACGAGCAGATTGTGCAAGGACTTATCAGTCATGGAATTGAAAAAATCGCTTATAAAGTGAGTACAGATATATTTGCTCAAATATCAGTAGAACAGGCACTGGAAGAAGACAATACACAAAAATTTCCGGCTCGCTTTTTTGAAGATGAATTTTCCGCTTTTAATTGGCTTACAAACAATTAAAATTTACTTACCCGATTTCCTCCTTTTATACCCTGTTCTAAAAAAAAAATAGGGTACTTTGCTTTTTATACGTTTGTGTGTAAATGCCCGGAATCTCAACCAATCTCTTTTAAATATTACGAAATAAGGCATACTAAGAACCCGGTATTTCATAGCTAACCCCCAACTGTACACAGTCATTCTACAAGCTTGAACATTAAATTTGGTGCATGTGAAACAAAACATACTTACATTCGTATACATGCATCAGACCAGAATGCTAACTATTTACAACTTTAACCAATACGTATGAAGCACATTATCCTAATTGCAGTATTTGCATTATTTACAAAAATTGGATTGTCAAATAATGTGACCATTTCCAATATTTCAACACCCGACAATCAGCATATTCAATTCGACATTACATGGGATAACAGTTGGTATACCACTATCAATTATGATGCTGTATGGATTTTCATAAAAGCACAAAATTGCACTGGTGCTGCCACTTGGAATCACATAGATCTCTCAGTAGTACCTGGTGATCATAGCATTACAGGTGGATACTACCTTGAAGTGGCTGCTACTGACGGAAAAGGTATATTTGTGAGAAGAAACACTGAAGGTTTTGGAACAGTAACGGCTACCGTTACCTTGGAGTTTTCTACGACATATGTTGATTATTTATCCATGAACTGGCAGGCATTTGGTGTAGAAATGGTATGGATACCTGATGGAACATACAAAGTGGGCGATGGCTCCACAAGCAATACAGCAGGTACTGGCTCAGCCTACAACTTTGGTACATCAAACCTTTCGGCGCCTTATACAATCAGTAGTGAAAACTCAATTGCTGTGAATGCATTTCAAAACGATCGGAGTTTTTACTGTGGCACTATTTATTCAAATTCTGCCATTGCTCGTAATGCTGCATTAGGCGCTTCTTTTCCTAAAGGATATAGTGGTATTTATGTAATGAAATACGAAATTTCTCAGGCACAATATGTCGCTTTTCTAAACGATCTGAGCCTCACTCAACAAGGAAACCGAACCTTTGTAGCCCCAACCTCAGCAGTGGGTACTTTTGCACTCACAGGAGGCGTAACTGCAAGCAACCGCAATAGCATTGTTATTGAAACTTCGGCTACTGCCTCAACCCCGGCTGTTTACAACTGTGACCTGAATGCAGACCTAAGCTATGGCGATGGAGGTGAAATTGCATGCAATTATTTGAGCTATGCCGACCTCATTTCTTATCTGGACTGGGCTGCTCTGCGTCCGATGACTGAATTGGAATATGAAAAAATATGCAGGGGTACCTCCATACCTACAATAAATGAATACCCATGGGGCAATACTACCCTTACTGCTGCCAATTCTGCAAACCTGAGTAATGCCGGTACCACCAGCGAAATATCAACCATCACAGGTGTTGGTCTGGCTGCATATGGCGGTTCTCCAGGTACCGGACCATTGCGATGCGGTTTTGCGGCTACCAGCACTACAACTCAAACAACAGCAGGTGCCACTTACTATGGTGTACTTGATATGGCAGGCAATGTTTGGGAACAGTGCATTCAAGTAGGTTGGACGTATGTGGTGAGCGGTTCGTGTTACACATATCAGTATTACCCAAGTGGTGGTGTTATATTTACTGGGGCGTTGGGAAATGGTACCGTAGATGTAAATGGCAATGCAGATGCCTCCAATTGGGGAAACTCAGGCTATACTTTACTCAAAGGCGGATGCTGGAATTCGCCAACAACAGCTGCAGGATTGCAAAATGCACAAGTTTCGGACAGAACTAAAATATACAGCCTGGCAGCTTATGCTAATAACAGCAGAAGCAACGAAATTGGCGGCAGAGGTGTTCGCAAACCTTAATGTGCTGCATACTATGAAATATTACCACTTGGTTTTCATGTTTTTGCTCATAGGGGGTACTCGGTATCAAACCTTTGGCCAATTTACCGGAGGAGATGGCGCTGGTATTGCTTTTATGTATTTGAATAATGCTTCTTGCTCGGTTGGCTCAAATTTTAGCTATACGGGTGGGCAATCTGGTGGTCATGCGTATGGGCAATTATCAAATTCGGTATGTGGTGTAAGCAACCAAAATCCATTTACAGGTGGCTTCTCATCTGGTTTTACTTTCGGCATTTTGTCTAATACTGCATGTGCTGTAAGTGCAATGAATCCGTTTATTGGCGGAAACTCTGACGGATACTCTCTTGCTCAGCTTACAAATACTATCTGTACTGTATCTAACCTCAACCCATACACGGGTGGCAGTGGTGTTGGATATTCAGATGCCGATTTAGTAAACAACTTTTGTTTGGTGGTAGGTGTCAATCCATTTTGGGGAGGTCAGGGTAGCGGATTTAGTTATTCAAGTTTCATCAATAATTTTTGTACCCCTAGCAACAATAGCCCTTATACAGGTGGAATAGGTAGTGGCCATTTTGCTTCGCCAAATGCCTCGGCTTTGTATTGGCAGGGCGATGATTTTGCTGAGCCTACCAACTGGAATGTTGCAGCAAACTGGAGTCTGAATATGGTGCCCAATAATGCTGTGAATATTTCAATTCCGGAGGCTGTCTAAAAAGGCAGCCTTTTTTTATGCTGCTATGTTTTGGATTTTACTGCAATAATAATTTGTCGGCATGATTTTGGACTCAAAA
>JAIFMY010000052.1 GCA_020048155.1 Bacteroidota bacterium | reverse complement strand
ATATAATGAAGTGTATTTCTGCCATTTCTGCACTTCGAATCGCTTGTAAATTTGTTAGTCCTGTTATAAGTAGTATGTTGCTTTTGTCTACGGTGAGTACATCGCTCATGAGGTCAGAGGAGAATGCGTAGGTAACATTTTCATTCAATCGGTCGTGGCCACAGAGCACTTTTCCTTTTACTATTTCAACTACTTCAGCAAGTTTCATAATCTGTATTTATTCCTGAAATGTTCTTTTTTTAAAAACATCAGTGTTATTTATTTCACATCAAAATTATGTAATCTTCAAACCTATTTTTATGATAATTGTCATATGAATTAAAATGCAGTAAATCAGTAGGTAAAGCATCGGAAAACGTTTGTGGCTCTGAAATGAAATGGATGACCATTTTTTATTATTTGAATGTAATATGCAGGAAAACAAACTGATATATAATGCGGCAAATAATTTTTTATATATGGTAAAAAATGGGTCTATTTACCGAATTTCGGCTTTTTTAGGAAAAAATACTATGTTTGATTCAAAATAAAGGAATGAAGGGGAAATGGATTTTGAAATTATTGGCGCAAAAAATCATTAGTTATTTGCCATATTCTTTGAAAATCAATTATTTGATGCAAAAAAAACTAACCGGTGGGGCAGTGCTCAACGATGTGTACATGGGCTATAAAATAAAACATGCTGCAGATCATATTCAGTATAGCGAAAAATATGGAGTACCTGGTTTCAATGGGCACGTAATTATGGAGTTAGGTACTGGTTGGTATCCAATTATTCCCCTTGCTTTTTTCTTGCAAAATGCCAAACAAGTAATCACTACTGATTTGTATGCTTGGATGGATGCTCGCAAGGTGTTGAAAACCATCGATTTATTTGTGAGGTGGAACGATGAGGGGAAATTGGCGAAATTTATACCGAATATAAATAAGGATCGCTTACAAATTCTCAAAGATATTCAGGATTCGGGTTCCACAGATTTGTCTTTTCTGCTCGATAAATTGAACATAACATATCTTACCGGTAATAATGCCGTCGCCCAAATTCCTAAAAAAACGGTTGACCTGATTTGCTCAAATAATACTCTTGAGCATATTTCACCCCAAAGCCTGGAAAATTTGTTGCAAGAATTTGGCAGAATACTAAAAGAGCAAGGGTTGATGAGCCATTTCATAGACATGACCGACCATTTTTCGCATTTCGATAATAGCATTTCGCATTTCAATTTCCTGAAATTTGAAGAATGGCAATGGAAACTGATGGATAACGCGATACAGCCACAGAACAGAATGAGATCTCATCAGTACCTAAATCTTTTCAATGAATATAATTTTATTACTTTAGACATAGAGAAGATAGCAGGAAACAAACTCGAATTAGCGCAAATCAAATTGGCAAAACCGTATATAGAAATGAACGCTGATGATTTGGAAGTGGTGCACCTGCATGTGATATGTAAACCTAAAGGATATGCGTGAGTTTAATACATCTGGGCCTAATATTGCGAAGTATCACTATACTATTGAACGTACCGATTTAATAGAAAAGGGGATAAAACTCGTTGATAAATCGAGGTATTTTACTATTTGGGCACCCCGACAAACAGGGAAAAGTACTTATTTCAGACAACTTGCTGAGAAGCTTACGGTACTGGGATATAAAGTGGCGCATGTAAATGTTGAGAATTACAGAAATGAGCCTTTGCATTCTTTTATAAGTAAATTTACTTGGAAACTCAACGAATTCTGGAATGAGAAATTTATTGATAAAACCATTGGTGAAATTTTTCAGCAGATAGAACAGAATAATTCGGAAAAATATGTTTTGATTGTAGATGAGGTAGAAGGAATAAATGCTGATTATTTCAGCGACTTTCTTCATGCCATACGCAGTGCATATCATACCAGAGAAACTCATTGCCTCAAAAGCGTGATATTGGTGGGTGTTTCGAATATAGTAGGTGTTGTAAGCGACAATGCTTCACCATTTAATATAGCTGATAATCTGAATGTACCGTATTTTACAAATGCAGAAGTATTTGAATTAATAGGCCAACATGAGTCTGAAACCGGACAGATATTTGAAGAAAAAGCAAAACAGAAAATTTCTGAAATCACCGCCAATCAACCTGGTTTAGTGAATGGTTTCGCTAAAAAAATGGTAGATGACAATCCTAACAAAAAGGTGCTTAACTACGAAGATTATCAAAAAACAGAAGAGTGGTACCTGACTGAGTCTATAGATAAAAATTTTTCAAATATTCTGAATAAAGCCAAAGAGGAGCGACATTTTGTAGAGAGATTGCTTTTTACCGAAGAAAAAATCCCTTTTAAAATTGACAGACCAGCTATAAAATTGCTTCATACCAACGGGCTGATTAAGAAGGATGAAAATGGATATGTCACTTTTTGGGTCCCATTCTATAAAAAGCGTTTATACGATGCTTTTTATCCCTATACCAATGGTGAAAAAGCCTCAATACTGCGTAGTTTTGTTGTAAACGAACTTTTTGATGTTCATGGAAAACTTTGTTTTGAATCTGTTATTGATGGATATAAGGCCTATGTAAAACGTCGCGGTTTTGGTGTATTCCGGGAAAGAGATGAACATGGCAACTATTTATCAATAAAAGAGAGTGCCCTTGTATATAGTTTTGAAACTTATATTCAGGCATTTTTGCAAGTAGTGGAAGGTAAAAGCTACAGAGAAGCTGATACAGGACTTGGGAAAAGTGATTTGATAATCAATGTGAAATCGGAAGAATATTTAATTGAAACAAAAATATATTATTACGAAAGCCAATTTTTGTCGGGCAAAAACCAATTGGCTTATTACTGTAAAAGTTTAGGCTTACAGAATGGTGTGTATTTGGTATTCTGTCCGAATGATGCTCGGTATCCTGAATCCGTTACTGAAAAGATTGAAGAAATTCAAGGCATTAAAATTTCAACTTACTTAGTAGAATATGATGAAAGTACGTGGAAATAGAATTTTTTATGAAGTGGTTCATTACATTACTTACCGTAATTTTAAAATTGTGAATTTAACTTAAACAATTTGGTGTAAATTATTCTTTTACCGAACTTTACATACTTGTTTTTCTGCCTCAAAATTGCAGCGGTAAATCTTATATACATTTTTGAAAATCAAATGACTACATATAAATTATCTGACTGGTTGCCTACCACCCGTAAGGAGATGGAATATCTGGGTTGGGAACAAGCAGACGTTATACTTTTTACCGGTGATGCATACGTGGATCATCCTGCATTTGGGGCTGCCGTTATAGGGCGTGTGTTGCAGAGTCTGGGACTGAAAGTGGCCATAGTGCCACAACCCAATTGGCAAGACGATTTGCGTGATTTCAAAAAAATGGGAGCACCTCGTTTGTTTTTTGGGGTCACTGCCGGCAATATGGACAGTATGGTAAATCACTATACCGCCAACCGCCGCTTGCGCTCCGACGATGCCTATACTGCCGGAGGTAAATCGGGTTTCAGGCCTGATTATGCGGTGACGGTTTATTCGAAAGCTTTGAAAAAACTCTGGCCCGATGTACCCATCGTAATTGGTGGTATAGAGGCCTCGCTCAGAAGGGTAACTCACTACGATTATTGGGAAGACAAACTCAAAGCGAGTGTACTTTATGAAAGTGGCGCCGATATTCTGGTGTATGGTTTGGGAGAAAAACCCATTGTGGAAGTTACCAAACTGGCCATGCAAGGCATACCTATGAGCAACATTCGCAACGTAAGGCAAACTGCATATATAGCCAACGTAGACGATAAACTGCCTATGCCTGAAATGCCCACCAAGGCAATGGCCTCGCACGAAGAGTGTTTGGTTGACAAAGTGACTTATGCCCGTAATTTCAGAATAATTGAGGAAGAATCGAACAAATGGGACGCATACCGTCTCACGCAGGAAGTGGGTGGTAAATTGTTGGTTATAAATCCTCCTTTCCCGCCGCTCAATGAAGATGAGGTAGACTGGGTATACGATTTGCCATACACCCGACTGCCACACCCCAAGTACGAGAAAAAAGGTGCCATTCCGGCTTTCGATATGATAAAATGGTCGGTAAACACGCACCGTGGTTGCTTTGGTGGTTGCAGTTTCTGTACCATTTCAGCTCATCAGGGTAAGTTTGTGTCCAGCCGCTCAGAAGCTTCTATACTGCGTGAAGTGGAAAAAATAGCCAAACAGCCCGATTTCAAAGGGCATATTACCGACATGGGCGGCCCATCGGCCAATATGTACAAAATGAAGGGCATAGACCTTTCTATTTGTGAACGTTGCCGCCGACCCAGTTGCATTTTTCCTACCATCTGCGACAACCTGGACACCAGCCACCAGCCTATGAACGAGCTTTTTGAAAAGGCTTCAAAAATAAAAAACGTAAAACGCCTGACCGTGGGCTCTGGCATCAGATATGATATGCTGTATGACCAGAATGGCGAGATAAGCGGCGACAAAAAAGTGTACATGGAAAAACTGGTACAGAAGTACGTGAGCGGCAGGCTCAAAGTAGCACCCGAGCATACCGAGCGCGATGTGCTGCGTGTCATGCGCAAACCTTCGTTTAGTCTTTTCCACAAATTCAAGCAAACCTTCGATGAGTTGAATGAGAAAAATGGTACACGCCAGCAACTTATTCCGTATTTCATATCGAGCCACCCGGGTAGCAGCAAGCAGCATATGGCGCGCCTAGCTGCCGAAACCAAAATGCTGAATTTCCAGTTGGAGCAGGTACAGGATTTTACCCCAACACCTATGACACTGGCTACAGAAATGTATTATACAGGCATTAACCCGTACACGCTTGAGCCAATTGAAATAGCCAAAACGCGCGACGATAAATTGGCAATGGACGATATAAATCTGGTGAAAATATTGCTGGAAACATCGAACAAACCCCGAACTAAGGAAAACAACAGCCCTGAAAGTAAAAATAAGACACCTCAAACCAATAAGCCGCAAGAAAAAAAGAAATGGAACAGGAGGAGATAATTCAGCGATGTATAAGCTTTGTTCGTGAAAAATTTTCGAACGAACCTACGGGGCACGATTGGTTTCACATAGAACGGGTGTTTAAACTTTCGGAGTATATTGCTAAAAGAGAACCATGCAATGTGTTTGAGGTGCAACTTACCGCCCTTTTTCACGATGTAGCCGATTGGAAATTTACCGACAACAGCGACACTGAAACCCATAGAATTGTGCATGATTTTTTATCACCATTTCATGTAGATAAACAACTGGTAGAAAGGGTAGTGGATAATATTTCGCAAATATCTTA
>JAIFMY010000131.1 GCA_020048155.1 Bacteroidota bacterium | reverse complement strand
TTTTCCGTGCCCGTGGCATCCTTTGCTTTTAGTGAGCGCGTTTGGGGCAAGCGTTGAATGTAGGGTATCTCTTTTAAGCCTGACGGCGGATTTCCCGCTTTGCGAATTATCCATTATCCATTATCAATTATAAAAGCTTTATTGGGCTCCCTTTAGTGGGGTGTTGGGCTTTGATGCCTAGCGGCAGAATTCCCGCTTCGCGAATTATCAATTATCCCTTATCCATTATCAATTGTAAAGGCTTTATTGGACTCCCTTAAGTGGGGTGTTGGGCTTTGATGTATTTAATAAATAGAAAAACTAATTTAATCATTGAAGAATTGATCAGACCTGGATTTCTCAGATTCAATTAACGGCAAAATCCATTTTAAGCTGTCTGGATATGGTAAATCATATTCTTCAAAATCTTCGGGTGTTAACATTAATTGTCCAAAATCAGGGTCACTACAAGGATATAAAACAGGTATTTTGCCAATAGGTAATTCAAATGGGTATATTTTACCTGTTCTGGCATAACGTTTACTTTCGACAAAATATTCAAAACTTGTCCCCCTATTTTTAGTGTTTTTCTCTACTAAAATTACATAACCAATGGTAAATTTATGGCAATTTTGTATTTGATTTTTTTTATAATCTCTATATAGTTCTACGAATAAATACAGGATTAACATAAAAACAGTCACTCTAAAGATTTCTTTAAATATTTTACCCATATTATTCCTCAAATTTAGAAATTTGAGATGTTGTAAAATCGGGCCACAAATTAAGAGTTGATAATACGCATACTTTTGAATATGTTCCAATCCATTGCGAGAGGATGAGGGTGACGTTGCTTGGTATATTTGCTGATACTTTCTGCATACCTTGGTATCTCGTTTCTTAAATTACACGAAAATTTTTTAATTTTTAATTTTTAATTTTTAATTCTCAATTCTTAATTCTCAATTCTCAATTCCCCAGCGTATTAGCTTACTTCGTTCGGGAAATTTTTGCGGGGTAGGGTAAACCAGAAATTGGCTCCTTGTCCTTCTTCAGATATCACGCCTATTTTGCCCCCATGTGCTTCTATGGCAATTTTGCAAAATACAAGACCAAGGCCGGTAGAACGTATGGCACCAAGACGTTGAGGTTCTATTTGTTCAAATTTTTTAAATAAAAGGCTTATTTTATCTTCAGGAATTCCAATGCCGTTATCGCTCACAGAAATCCTGTCAACAATTCCTTTGTTATCATGTATTACCTCGTGTTCAATGGTTATGGTACCACCTGTGGGAGTATATTTTACGGCATTGCTTATCAGGTTCACAAATATGCGTTCCATCAGATCGGGGTCTGCTACAATTATGTAATTTGGGTCAAATTTCTTTACTATATTTATTTTTTTCTCTATCACAAACATTTGTATTTGCTTGATTGCGAGGTCTATACTTTCATAAATACCTGTTTCTTTTGGACGAATTTTGATTTGCATTTCTTCAAACTTACTCACATCCAGTATATTGAGTACCAGATTCATCATTTCGTATCCGGCCTGATTGATGTATGCCAGATTTTCTTTGTTTGGATCTAATTCGCTAAGGCCAATGATTGCATTTAGTGGGTTTTTCAAATCGTGCACTATCATGTTGTACATAGCGTGCTTAAATGAGGCCAAATCGTGCAATTTATTATTTACATTTTGCAATTGGAGTGTTTGTATACGTATCTCTTCTTTTTGTCGGGTGAGTTCGTTGTGCTGTGCTGAGAGTTTGCGATGATTTTTTTTATTTAAAAAATAACCATACAAAACAACTATTATAAATACCATTAAAGTAATAATGGATATGATGGTAATATGTAGCAACATGTTTTTCCTTTCAAGTGCTTTCATATTTTCTGTTTCAATTTTTTGTATTTGTTCTCGTTGTTGACCTACTATGGCAACATGCTTCAGTCTGCCCGAACGCTGGTTTGCAAGAATAGAGTCTTTTAGTTTAATATATTTTTTGAGGTAAAGTAATGATTTATTGATTTCATTTTCGAGTTCATACAATTTAGCAAGAGCAAAATTTGCGTCTCTTTCAAGCAATGGCAGGTTGTTGTCTTGTGCGCTTATTTGGGCTAATAGTAAGTGCTTTTCGGCTTGTTCTAAATTCTTTAGGTCGAAGTATATTTCTCCTATATTCAAATTGGACTCTGCCTCATATTGAATTACATTATATTGTGTTGCCAATTGAAGGCTACGCAGATAATAAACCATAGCGCTATCGTACAACATTTGCTGCATAAACCAATCGCCTTGTATATGTATGATAGCTACCTCGTCAGCAATTGTGGGCATATAGCTGAGTTGAATATATGACGAGTCGATGTATTTCCTGGAAAGTTCAATTTCGTTGTTTTTCAGAAACACAAGAGCCAATTCTGTATAGGGTTTTTGTGATTCTTTTGATTTGAAAAAAGGTGAATGTTGTATAGTAAGGGCTTTGCTATAGGCTTTGAGTGCCTGGCTGTTTTCTTCGAGTAGGTAAAAAATGCGCCCGATATTGAGCACCGACTGCACATAACCTTCAGTCAGCGTATCATTCAGGTTTTTATAAATAAATTTTGAGTGGTAGTGATTTTCAAGTGCCTCTATAATTTTACCCTGTTGTTGTTGTACTAATCCTATATTGTTGAGGGTATGAGCTATTTGAGCAGAATCTTTGATGATGCTGTAAATCTGTGAAGCTTTGTAATAATAGTGTAAAGCATTGCCAAAAGCTGACATTTGCTTGTAACAATTGGCGAGGCTGGAATATGCTTCTGCAATAGCTACCGGACGTTTGCTCCTTTTTGCAAAACGAAGCTGCATGAAGCTCAATTCCAGGCTCTTGCTGTATAGGCGATAATGAAAATATACTTTAGAAAAGGTTTGATAAAACATGATATAAACAGATGCCTCCGGTAACTCCGCAATTTTGGTTTGGTATATACTATAAAATTCTTGCAGGCGTGTACTATCTTGAATCAGCTGAGGAAGCAAATCGTTCAAATCTTCTGAAATCTGAGAAGGATCTGCCTTTTCGTTTATTTCATTTTGTGCCAAAGCACTGAAATTCAGCAAGAATATGAATGATATAATAAATACGGTCCAACGATTTTTACGCATACTTTCATATTTTTTTTAAAAGGCAAATCCTGAAAAATTGTTTCTATTCAGTTTTAGTCTTGGTTTTAGTCTTAGATTTAGTACTGCCATCGGTGGTGTTGTTGGTAGTATTATCTTCTGTCTTAGATTTGTCTTGCTTATCTGTAGGGCTTTGAGCCATAGCTTCTAGCAACTGCAGCATTTCGCCACACGAAGTAAATGTGGTAGAAACAGTAAAAGCGGCCAAAAAGAAGAAAATTTTAATTTTCCTGAATTTCATAGTCTTTCCTTTTTATGGGGTTAAAATATTGAATTTTTGTGTAAAAATAGGGAAAAAGAGAATCTTGAAAAATTCCCTTTTCCCTTGTTTAAAAATAGAGTTATTTTGATTTGCTCAGATTAGAGCGCTCCTTGTCAGATTTTTCACGTTTGAAAGCCATTGCTTTGCGCTGAATATCACCAGATTTGAGCCTGTGTTGTATAAGTTTGCTAATCTCATCACGGGTGTAGGTATTAGGTTCGCCAGCTTTTACGGTTGCAAAATTTGAAGTGTTTGCATTTTTAACGGGCACGCCAGACTTGAGAGATTTTGTTGCAAATACATTAGAAGATGAGATAATTCCATTGCTTATGGCAATAGGATCGCCATTTGATTGGGCAAACCACAGGAAGTTATTGTCTTCGTCGGACTCTGCAAAGGTTTCGAACGCATCGGCAATGAGTACAAAATAGTAACTTCCGTTGAGTGTAGAAGGGATGTTGTAATTGAAAGTAAAGTTTTCGGTGCCGGTTAGCTCACCAGCCACGCTTTTGCCAGTAGGTACATCAATGTTATTCCACCAGTTGTCTGAACTTCCATATCCATATTCACTGCCTGGTTCCATCCATCCGTATTCGCCGTAAGCACCAAACTCATTGGTATAATAGTCGAAAATAAGAATTCCGTAGTTGTTTGAGTTATATGCATCATACCAAATATATACGATGCTCCATTTGTCGCTAGCTTTCAGTGTGGTTTGTCCGCTATTGAAGACGTTGTAGGTAATAAATCGGTCGCGCTGGTTCGAAGGGTTCTCACTGTCAGTGTAGTCTTCATCGTTGAGATTCCAGCCTACTACGTCGTAGCCTGAATTGATGTCGTCGTTGTCCACTTCATTGTCGCCATCGTCATCGGGATTTGATTTTGAATTGGAAGCAACAAAAGCAGCAAAGCAAAAATCTTCGGTAACAAAGAAATTTTGGTCAACCCATATATATCCGTTGTCACCCCAAGTATTTCCCCAGCTATTTACAACCCTGAAAGCGCCATTTGATCCCTTGCTGTCGTCGTAGCCGCAAAGTATCATGGCATGGTAAGCATGCATACCAGTGTAACCATATGATTGGTAGCTAAGTACGCCTGTACCGGTATGGTTCATGAATTCATCGCCCAAACGTGCACCTATAGCTACAGCACGTCCTTCGGCCAGATATCCTTTGATGGTGTTTTTATCAACTTTTATCTCTCTGTAATTGAGTATTTTGTGATTGGCTGCATTGCTTTCGCCTCCAGTAGAAGCTTGTGAGCAAGAACCCAGAGAGGTATAAGGTACAGCTGCCATAGTGGCTATACCACGGCTCATCATGAGGTCGTATGCAGGTTCAAATCCGGTTCCGTTGCAATCTGTTCCCTTATCTTTGTTCGGAATAGCCCAGAATAAGTCTTTGGCGCTGTACACTTTGCTATTATCTGAAGCCATAGTAGAGGTTTTGTATCCATTGTCTTTGGCATCCAAGAAGCTACGGTGATTGTATCCGGTGGCCCAAGCCACGCAAGTGCCGTATTGTCCTTGGTTTCCTATTGGTGGGAAATATTCCGAAAGGTCAACACTAGTGGGTAGTGTACCGTTGCCGAATGTGGATCCAAGATCTACGTCATCTTCAATGCTGGATAAGTCTTCATCATCGCCAATCCAACCAAGAAAATTGCTTACATCTTCATCGTCGATATCCTCGAGCAAGGCATCGCAAGATGGAAGAGCTGTAATAAGGGTTGCAGCGAAAAACAGTGCAATCCATTTCTGTTTAAGTTTGATTATCATAATTCTGATATTTAGTTAATATTTTTATTGAAATTATTCTTTATTACGCTGAATTTTTGCGTTTGTTTCCAGTTTTAAAACGCTATCATCCGGATTAGATTGCATAAAATGGGCACCAGTGAAAATTATTTTATTCATCACCTTGGTGTCATTCCACTTAGAAATGCCGGAAAATTGCACTTCAGTAAAATCTATTGTATTCACTTCCATCTCGTTGAATTCGGCTATTTGCGCAAAAGTACTGTTGTTGAAGCTCGCGTTTTCTATAAATTTTGCATATCTGCATAGAAAATTTTCGGATGCTGAAATGGAATTGAAATCGGCTCCTTTCATACAACTGATGGCTCCAAACTGGGCATCGCTCTTGAATTTTGATTTTGAAAAATTTACATTATCCTTGAAAGTAGCCCTCAGAAAGCCTATGCTTCCTAATGCAAAAATGCTTTGAAAGCGAGCTTCGCCTTCGAAAACTGATTCCGTGAAAAATGTATTTTTCGCCATAAAACTCATGCCTTCAAATCCGGCATTTTTCTTGAATACACACGAAGTAAAATTGCAATGGCCTGCAACTATGGACTCTCGGAAGCTTATCTCATCGTTGAAAGTACATTTAAAGAAAGTTAGGTTTTTTTCAAAAGTACAGACTTTAACAACATTTTCGCCTGCTTTACCAAATGCTTTTACAGGATTTTCGAAAGTACAATTGACAAAGGTAACTGGCACCGATATATATGCCCTGGCTATATTCACATTCTCGGGCGATATATTTTTAATTTGGGTAAAATCAAGTGTCCCTTTTATTACAACATCTTTATAGTAAACCGGTTTATTCTTGTTTATTTGTTTGATGATTGTTTCAGCATCGACTGCAGTTGAGTTTGCAGTACTGCTATTTTGGCAGGAATAGGTGATAATCAGCAGACTGACGACGAAAATAAGTAGTTTAATTTTCATAAAATTTGGGCTTTGGTTCAAAATCAAATGTACTATTTTTTTCTGATAGTAGTTTTAACCACATTTGTTTATTCGCCTAAAAAAATGTCGGATTTGTGCATAGAGTACCCTATGAATAGGCTTTTTGCAGCAATTCAATAGCAGACTTAATTTGAGATACGGGCAAAAGACAATTATTGTGGTGGCAAATATAAATGGTTCGTTCATTTTCCACGAATCTATTTGCATATGCTTCAAATTCAGATTTATGGTTAGTTGCTGCCCAAAATGCAGAAGGGTAGTAGTTTTTATTTAGTTCGCACAAAGCCTCTGCAGTATTTATGCCTGTTATTACTACCTCTGGAGTGTTGAAAAGCATAGGCAAGGCAGCCAATGCATAATTAGAATGGTAAATGGGGCTTTGTATAATTCGTTCAGCTATATTAGCAAGAATTTTATCTGCTATATTCTTGCATTCGGCGCTGTGGGTAATGTGATATAACTTTAGCAATGCATGCAACATCATGGAATTGGACGATGGTATGACGTTGTCGTCAATCTCTGTTTTTCGATGCACTATGAGTTCGCCCTGTGCTGCCGTGTAATAGAAAAATCCGCTATCGGGGTTGTAAAAATTCTGAATAGCAAAGTCGGCGCATTGCTTGGCTATTTTTATCCACTTATCTTCTCCACTTATGGTAGCATAAGCCAGCATTGCGTTCGAAAATGAAGCATAATCATCGGCAAACGCATGTATTTTTTTGTTCGAATTGGCGTATTGGTGCAGCAACTCGCCAGTTGGCAACATTAGGTTTTCATTCATTGATTCTGCAAGTTGACCGGCTATTTGTACAAAAATATTATCGCCAAATGACAGATAGCATTGGCAAAGTGCTTCGAGCAAAAGACTATTCCAAACGGTTAGTTGCTTGGTATCTGTCCCGGGGCGTATCCTTTCGTTTCTTTTCCTCAAAAGGGCAACTTTGGCGGATTGCAGTTCTTCCTGGGTGATGGTTACCGACTCATCCGACAAAAATTCGGTTACCAACTGTGTCATGTGCAATATATTGGTGTCTTCCCAATTGCCTTCTTTCTCTATCTCATACAATTTGCAAAAGTCTTCGGTATGTTTTCCCAGCACTTCTTTTATTTCATCATACGACCAAGTATAAAACTTCCCTTCCACGCCTTCAGAATCGGCATCTAAAGCAGCATAATACATTCCTTGCGGGCTCAGCATCTCGCTTTGAAGGAAATGCAAAATGCCATATGCGGTTTGTTTGTAAAGTTGTATTTTGCTGGCCTGATATGCCTCAGCATACAATTGCAAGAGTTGAGCATTGTCGTACAACATTTTTTCGAAATGCGGAATAATCCATTTCTCATCTACTGTGTATCGAGCAAAACCACCCCCAAGGTGATCGTGAATGCCACCTACTGCTATTTTATGTAAAGTATAGTGCATGTGCGAAACTATCTCATTGTGGCCGGTGAGTGTGCCATAGCGAAGCAGGAACAGCAGCGAATTGGGCAGTACAAATTTGGGAGCCTGGCCATAACCACCGTTTTCAGTATCGAAGTAGGTTTCCATTTTCTTAGATGCAATTTCCAACAGATTTTTGCTTATAAGCTGCTCTAATCCGTTTGGCGCCATATTATTGTCTGCATTTATAATGGCATTTCGAAGCGATGCTCCTGCTTCGAGTACGCGCTGTGGTTCACGGTCATAGGTATTGGCAAGCATTTGCAATATTTCTTTCCATTGTGTAGTATTGAAATAAGTGCCACCAAAAACAGGAGTTTTATCAGGCAATACAAAGCAGTTGAGGGGCCAGCCACCACTGCCTGTAAGTAGCTGTACTGCTGTCATGTATATTTGGTCTACATCAGGTCGTTCTTCTCTGTCAACTTTAATATTTATATACAGTGAGTTCATTAATTTGGCTACTTCGTTGTTCTCAAACGATTCGTGAGCCATCACGTGGCACCAGTGGCAAGCAGAGTATCCTATACTTATGAGTACAAGTTTATTCTCGGCTTTGGCTTTTTCGAATGCTTCGTCGCACCATGGGTACCATTGCACCGGATTGTGCGCATGCTGCAGCAAATAAGGGCTTGTTTCGTGCAGTAGCATATTATTGTGTATATTGGTATGGTTCATTTTTGTGTTTTTAATGATTCCTTTGTTAGTTTTGGCCTATGGTTTGCTTTTGCTAAAATATGGAACATAAACGGTTTTTATACATTCTTATTTTAATGTTTGAGATAACAATTGCACAGGCGCAGAACGATGGTGGATGGCATCCCAGTTTTCAGCCCTCGGTGATAATTGGATATAGCAAAGGGCTGGGGTTTACCTATGGGATTGACTTAGAGGTAGGACTATTTGAGCGAAATATAGCCAATGCACTCCCAGTAAAATACGGCTTGGCGTTTTCGTATTACATGATTAATTACCAAAAGGAAAGTGTGCATCGCATTTCCACCATCAATCTGATGCTCGATTCTGATTATGCCAATATTCGCATAGGGCAGGGCAGGGTAAGCAATGTATACGGGTATAAGAACAGGGTGCGTGAACACAATTTTGGTTATACTTTCGACGTGAGTGCTTCTACCGGAAATAAATATTTTCCTTGGTTTGGTTACAAATATTTCAAAACTTACAACAACAACAATTGGTTTTGGCACAGTGGCCCCTATAAGGCTTATTATGGCACTTTCAAAGGGAGAGAGTTTGTTCCTGATTTAACAAATAATACTTTCGGAAATCAGTAAACCGGACAAAATAGAAGCAGATACTTACCCTATTGGGGGAGGATAATGGATATTTTGGTTCCTTTATCCAATTCACTTTCAACTTCCATTCTTCCATTGTGTTTTATCACAAATTCTTTACACAACAACAAACCGAGTCCGGTGCCTTTTTCCAAATTGGTTCCCGGGGTTGAGTTTCGCTTACTGATATCAAACAGGGTCTCTAATTTTTCCTGGGGAATACCTACACCAGTATCTTCAATAACTATGTATACTTCATTATTTATTCTTCGGCTTCTTATCCATATTTGACCTTCACTGGGGGTAAATTTGAGTGCATTCATGATGATGTTTCGCAATATAGTATGCATCATGTTTATATCGGCCAAAATTTCCAGGTCTTCAGGAATTTCGTTGTATATTTTTATTTTTTTGTTTTCCTGAATGGTCGATGTCATACTTATAATATCAACTACTGAATATCTGATTTTAATCTCACTAGGCATATATACTATATTCCCTGTTTGAGCAAGCGACCATTCCAAGAGGTTTTCCAAGAGTTTGTGCGCACCTATAGCAGCTTCGTTTATTGATTCGAGCAACTGTTCTATGTTTTCAGTTTCCATTTTACGCATATTTGAGTGTAAAATAGATGATAACCCAATGATACCGTTGAATGGATTTCTGAGGTCGTGTGCTATGATACTAAAAAACTTATCTTTGGTTGCATTTAGTTGTTGGAGTTCAATATTCTTTTCTTCAATTGCTCTTTTTTGCGATTCTATTTTCTTGGTACTAAGCATCAGGTTGCTATGCAGATGCGAAACCTTCTGATAATTGCGATACAGAATAACGACGAATACAATAACGCTAAAGATAATGATGGCCATTCCAAGCGTAATTATTTTTTGCTGAAGTAGTTTGCCTTCGTAAATGGCATTATTTCTGATTTTTTCAATTTCAGAAATTTTTATTTTTTGCTCGAAATTATAATTTAGCTCCAGTGTGGTTATTTTGTTCAGATATTCTTTACGTATCAGGCTGTCAATTATTTCTACTTCAATGGTTTGGTAATAATAAGCATTTTTAAAATCACCCAAATGTGCATATACTTTTCGCAGGTATCCGGCGGCTTTGAAACCCATGTTGGGGTTGTTGAGTTTATTGCTTATTTCGTAGGCGGTATGCAAATTTTGAAGTGCTTGCTTATAATCGCCCAATAGCATATAATACTTTCCAAATCCGATGTAATTGTATCCAAAATGCTTAAAACCAGCTTTTTTGAAAATATCGGTACTAATTTCATATGCACGCAGGGCACTATCGGGCATATTCATCTCAAAAAAACACTCACCTATATTGTAGTAGGAGGCAGCCATGCCGTCTCTGTGATTTATTTTTATTCTTATGGAGAGGGCTTTGCGAAACAGTTCGAGGGCAGTTTTATAATCTTTTTCATTTCTATATATTTCGCCTCGTAAGTTTATGGTATACGCAAGACCTTTCAGATTGCCCGATTTTGAAAATAAATCGGTGGCCAACTGTGCGAATTGGTGTGCTTTCTCAAATTTCTCTAGTCTGTTGTATATATCACTTATATTGTTGTATGCATAAGCTATTTCGTTGGCCGAATTTATGCTATCCTGCGAATTGAGTACGTTGTAAAAATTCTCGAGGGCGGTGTTGTAATCTCCTTTGTTGCGGTACAAAATACCTAATCTGTTGCACAAAACATTGGCTTCGTATTGCATTCTATACTTTTCGTATATTTCTATTGCAACTTTGGAGTATTGCAAAGCAGTGTTTACGCTGTCTACGCGGTTGCTCCATGCCAGGGCTGTATATATACGGGCGCGTCCGGTATCTGTTTTTTCGTGTTTAAGCGCAAAGTGGAGGCTATCTATTTGATAGGGAAGTTGGGCACCAGCCATCATGGGGATAAAAAGAAGTAATAAATGGAACTGCATCAAGTAAAAGAACTTTTTTTTTGCGTTCATACTGCTAAATTTTATCCTAAAACTAATAAATTCATTTGGCGTCTCAGCTTCCATTTGTATGAATAAAAGTCTGATAATATACCATTTAGATTAATGAAAGATAGTATTATAAAATTATTTAATAATATTTGAATACCAAGAAAGGTAAGAATATAGTACTGCCTTTTTCAATAATTAATTATTATGACTTAAGTATTTACAGTTCAACTATTTCAAAATGTAAAGAGAGTTGCATTGCGAAATCTTCACCTGCTTCAATCATATCTGTATCTCCATGCTCAACCAGCCAATTTATATGTACGCTATTGCCCTGATTGTGAATTAATTCCAGCTTTTTAAAAATACTAAGCAGCATAAGTGAACCTACTGTGTCGAAATACTCAAGTTCTATGAGCAAAAGGGTATCCTGAGCCGGATTCTGGGTATATGTATCGAGCCAATCGAGAATTGGATTGAAAAAACTCAAGCTATCTTCAGGCAGTATCCGTCCTCTTATTTCAAAAAGCAAGTTGTTTGCATCCAACACTACCCGAGGTGTTTTGGGAGTTCGTTCCAGAATAAGTGGTTTAAGTATTTTTACCTTGTCTGATGAATTACTAATCATACCAGCGTTTTTTGAGCGTTTACTTTACGGTTTTAGTTTAGCTTCATAAACTTTAGTTTTATTCAGCCAACTTATACAAATATAAACAAATTGCATACAATTTCAGAATTTTATGCAGTTAAAAACAAGAATCAGATAGTATCATGTTTCATTTTAGCTCAGATGTTTCATACATTCACGCAACGAATCTGACCAATGTGGAATGGTATATTCCAAATGTGCCTTTATAGCGGTCTTGCTGAGTACGCTGTAAGCCGGACGTTTTGCTGGAGTGGGATATTGCCAGGTTTCAATGGGTATTATCTGTGTGGTTTTGCCTGAAATTCGCATTATTTCATGTGCAAGATCGTACCAACTGCAAACTCCTTCGTTGGTGAAATGAAATATTCTACCTTCAAAAATATTTTTTTCAAGCATCCTAAAAACAGCTTCGGCCAAATCGCTGGCGTATGTAGGTGAGCCTATCTGGTCGGCTACTACATGTATACTCGGGCGGTCGTTGCTGAGCTTGAGCATAGTCTTAACAAAATTGTTTCCGAACTCTGAATAAAGCCATGCAGTGCGTATGATGGCGGTGTGCTTGCCTGATTTTAGAACCTGGTCTTCGCCATCTTTTTTTGTAACTCCATATATGCCAAGTGGATTGGTAGCATCTGCAGGGGTGTATGGTTGATGATTGGTTCCATCAAATACATAATCTGTAGAAATATGTATGAACGATGCGCCCACTTTGGCCGATTGACGACCTAAGATACCGGGCGCCAGTGCATTTATTTTATACGAAAGTTCTTTGTCTGTTTCTGCTTTATCTACGGCTGTGTATGCAGCACAGTTTACTACATATTCGGGTTTTACTTTTGTAAAGAAAGTTGCCACGGCATCCTCATTGCTTATATCGAGGGTGTCTATATCAGTGTTGATGAGTTCGTATTGGGGAAATGCAGATGAGATTTTTTGTAAGGAATTGCCCAATTGTCCATGGGCGCCTGTAATAAGTATTTTCATGCTATTCAAATATTTGTTGGGCTTGCTTGAGGGTGGGCAAAAGCATGTCTTTGGCTGCTACTATGGCATCGGTTGTATCTATTGCCCAATCTATGTTCAATGCCGGATCGTCGTATCTGATGCCTGCATTGAGATTAGGATAAAAGAAATCATCTATTTTGAACATCACCAATGCTTCTTTAGAAACCACAGCAAAACCGTGGGCAAAGCCTTTGGGTATAAGCAGCGCTTTTTTGTTGGTGTCGGATAGCTCTATGGCAAACCACTTGCCAAATGTGTCTGACGATTTGCGCACATCAACAACCACATCTTGAATGGTACCTCTGAGGCAGCGCACAAGTTTGGTTTGCGCATGTGGCGGCAATTGGAAATGCATGCCTCTGATTACTCCTTTGTAGCTGTAGGAGATATTGTCTTGTACAAAATGCGACTCGACTCCCATTTCTCTCAAAATGCGGTCGTTGTATGCCTCGAATAAAAAACCGCGTTCGTCAGAAAATGTTTTGGGTTCTATTACCCATAAGTCTTTGAAGCCTGATTCTATGATTTTCATATAATAGTTCACTTATCCGTTTGTATTCACTATTCTAATGCTTGCTCAGTTCTTTGCGAGCGAAATATCTGGTTGGCGCTGCGTAGGATCGTCGGTGGGCAGGGGATGAAAACTAAGTTTGGATCGTGAACCGGTAAGTTCTATCACTTGCTCTGCCAGTTCTTTGATGGTAAATTCATCGGGGTTTCCCAAATTTATGGGTCCCGTCACATCGTCGGGGGTTTCCATCATGCGGGTCATACCATCGAGCAGGTCGGTTACGTACTGAAAACTACGGGTTTGACTACCATCGCCAAATATGGTGATGTCTTTATTTTGTAATGCTTGCACTATAAAATTGGATACTACTCGCCCATCGTTCTGATTCATGCGTGGACCATAGGTGTTGA
>JAIFMY010000110.1 GCA_020048155.1 Bacteroidota bacterium | reverse complement strand
CCCACCAATTAATATGTGTTAAGAAAAATTATAGAAAAATATGAATAAGTCCAAGTTTCAGAAATTTGTCACCAATTCCTTTGCTTTCAAATTCTATTTATTAAAAAATCTGCCATTCGGATTTCTTGCCAACCTTAAGGTAAAAGAGATAACGAGCGAAAATGCCGTAGTAAGCATACCGTTCAACTACCTGACCAAAAACCCATTCAATAGTATGTATTTTGCGGCACAAAGCATGGCTGCCGAAATGGCCACCGCTGTACTTGCCATGAATGCTATTTATTCACAAAAAAAACCGGTATCTATGTTGGTACTTAGTCTATCGGCCACATTCAGCAAAAAAGCCAAAACAAAACTACATTTCACTTGCACGCAAGGTGCCGAAATAGAAAGAATAGTGAATGAATGCATAGAAACCGGACAAAGCCGAACAGTAGAAGTGATAAGCATAGGAACCGACAAGAACGGCGACGAAGTTTCGCGGTTTATACTGCAATGGACTTTCAAACCCAAAGACTGAAAAGGCTAAATTATGCATATATGCATGGCGGTTACCAACGATTTCAGCACCGATAAACGGGTTTTTAAAATTTCAGGAACACTCGTGAATAAGGGGCATAGAGTACAAATATATGCCCGGCAGAAGAAGAATTCGCCTAACTTGCCCCTTTACCCTTTTACGGTAAAAAGAACCTCTCATTTTTTCAAATCAGGCTTTTTGTTTTATGCCGAATACAACATCCGGCTTTTTGTGGCTTTGCTTTTTTGCAAAACGGACATTTTATGGGCCAACGATGCCGATACCCTTCCGGCCATGTGGTTGGCTTCTGTCATTCGGCGTAAGAAACTTGTATTCGATAGCCACGAATACTTCAGCGAAGTACCAGAGTTGGCCGACCAACCCCTGAAAAAACAGTTTCGGAAGGAATACGACAAATATATGCGCAAAAGTTTGGGCGAGAGTTTTTGCTCATACGCAATGTGCCTCATCTGCAAACAGAAATACCCCAAGATGCAGTGACCCCCACTCCGTACATCATATACCAGGGCGCACTCAATACCGGACGTGGACTGGAACTGATGATAGAAACCATGCCTTTGCTGCCCAGTCACCAACTCTGGATTGCCGGTAGGGGCCCGCTCGAAAACGAACTAAAAACACTCGCGAAACGATTGAATGTGGAGCATCAAATCCGTTTTTTGGGGCATATTCCTTTTCATGAATTACCAAAGTATACGCAAGAAGCCACGTGTGGCATATCGCTCGAAGAAGATTTGGGATTGAACTACCGGTTCGCTTTGCCCAACAAGTTGTTCGACTACATACAGGCAGGCATACCTTCGGTAGTTTCAGATTTGCCGGAGATGGCAAAATTAGTAGATGCAAATGGGCTGGGTAAAGTACTGAAAAACAGAACACCACAAGACCTGTCAAAAATCATATATTTTTTTTCGTCCCCAGAATTTGATCGCAATCGTTGGAAACAAGACATTCAGAAACATAGAGAAGAATTTATTTGGGAAAACGAAGAAAAACGATTGATCGCATGGTTTCAACCATTAACTTTGCCAGTCAGATGAAACACTTATGCAAAAACCACACACAGATTATCAGTTAAAAGACAAAAACACACTCGCCATTCCGGCTGAAGCCAAACATTTCTTTTCTTTTTCGAAAGCATCAGATTTGCAGACTCTTCTGGCCATGCCCGAATATGCAGACATGCCGAAATTTGTACTCGGTGGCGGAAGCAATGTTTTGTTTGCCAAAGACTACAACGGGCTTATTATTCATCCCGAAAACTCGGGAATAGAAATAATAGAGAAAAGCGAAAATGAGCTGAGCCTGAAAGTAGCAGCCGGCGAAAACTGGGACGACTTAGTGAGCTATTGCGTAGCCAATGGTTTCTATGGACTTGAGAACCTTTCGCTCATACCCGGCAACGTGGGCGCAGCACCTGTGCAGAACATTGGTGCATATGGCATAGAAGTGAAAGATTTCATCACCGAAGTAGAATTTTTGCATCTGGACACATTGCAGATTGAAAAATACTCCAACGAAGCCTGCCGATTTGATTATCGAAACAGCATTTTCAAGCAAGAACTAAAAGACAAAACTGTTATTCTGAATGTGACTTTCCGCTTAAGCCTTCAGTTCAAACCTGCACTCAACTATAGAGATGTAAAAGAGGAGATAAGCTATATAGGCGAAGTTTCGTCGCTGAAATTGCGCGATGCCATCATAGCCATTCGTAGCCGGAAATTGCCCGACCCCGCGGTGCTGCCCAATGCAGGTAGTTTTTTCAAAAATCCGATAATAAGCGAAGAACAGTACAAATTTTTATTAAAAACCTACCCAAGTCTGCCTGCTTACCCTGCACAAGACCAATACAAAATAGCAGCCGGATGGCTCATAGAAAACTGTGGCTGGAAAGGCAAGAAGTTGGGAACTGCAGGGGTGTACGAAAAACAAGCCCTCATACTGGTAAACCGCCACGGCATGAATGCCCGGGATCTGTTAAAGCTGAAAGACAGCATCATACAGGATGTAGAAATGAAATTTGGCATATTGCTTGAACCTGAAGTAAATATAATATATTGACAAATAATAATTTAATAGAGATAAAACTATGAAGAAAAGAGTATTAGTGGCCACAGGAGGCGGCGATTGCCCAGGCCTGAACGCAGTAATAAGAGCCATTGTAAAAAGAGCAGCCCAAACAGATGAGTGGGAAGTAATCGGCAGCATTCGTTCGTTCGACGGGGTTCTCAACGAGCCATCAGAAATAAAAGTTCTTACAGAAGATGCAGTATCCGGCATTCACTTTCGTGGAGGTACAATACTGGGCACCACCACCAAAGGCGGCCCGTTTGCATGGCCTATAAAAAATGCCGATGGTACCTGGGGCAAAGCCGACCGTTCTGAAGAATTCATGCGCAAACTTCAGTATCTGAACGTAGAAGCAGTGATAAACATAGGGGGAGACGGTTCACAAAAAATATCTCAAACTTTTTTTGAAAGAGGACTCAATGTAATTGGGGTTCCTAAAACCATTGACAACGACCTTTCAGCTACCGATGTAACTTTCGGTTTTCAGACAGCCGTGCAAATAGCTACTGAGTCGGTAGACAAACTGGTGACTACAGCCGCCAGCCACAGCCGTGTGATGATAATGGAGGTAATGGGACGCGAGGCAGGCTGGATAGCCCTGCACTCTGCTATAGCCGGTGGTGCCGATGTTTGCATCATCCCTGAAATACCTTACGACCCTGAGCTCATCACCAAACACATAAAACGCCGCTACAAAAACGGCAAAGATGGTTTTGCCATAGTAGTAGTAGCCGAAGGTGCCAAAAACAAATACGGCAAACAAGTGGTGCGCGAAAGTACCGAAGTGGGTAATGCCAACCTGCGATTGGGTGGTGTAGCATACCAATTGGAGATGGAAATGAAAGAAGCCGGACTGGAATCTGACATTCGTGTAACCGTGCTTGGCCACTTGCAACGTGGTGGTGTGCCCATTGCATACGACCGCGTATTGGCATCGCAATTTGGTGTGAAAGCCTTTGAACTGGTACTCGAGGGCAAATTCGGGCAAATGGTAGCTTATCGCCACCCCGATATCATCTCTGTTCCGTTTACCGAAGCCATAAGCCGTTACAATTTCATAGAACCCGATTCATACCTTATCAAAACCGCTCGCGGCTTAGGTATCCACCTGGGCGACTAATTACTTTTAAAACATATCCTCGTTTTTATATCACTTCCCGAAAGTTTCAACCCTCTCGGGAAGTTTTTTTTAATATGATAATCAGCTGTACTTACCCGCATTCATCAGACTTTGAAATTTTTCAAAAAAAAAAAAACGGTATCGCCCTCATTTCCAGAAACTTTCTTTTGCAATTTTAGAATAGCGATTAGGTAGTAAAACATGCCCAAAATATCGCTTTATAATCAGATAATAAGGAATGAATACAGACATGAATATACAAAGCAGCAAAGCTTAATAAAAGTACAACCTATCAATTTAATGAGGCAATTGCTGAATTAAAATACATATACGTATAGCAATATAATTTACTGTATTCTACAAAGAAGTTATTCAGATATCAGTAAACAGAGATAATTTAAATTTATGGATGGCAATATCTTAGACCTTATATTTGTTTCCAATTGGTACAAATATCAAGGTTTATAAAGAGTCAACATATAGCTCAGCACCACAACCCTGAAAATTTAGTAGCTATAGCAATATACAATGTATTGATTTTTCAACAAAAACCTTTTAACTTACTCACGGGTGTTTAGAAAAGTTTTTAGACATTCGCAAAGTGTATATGTGACAAGGACTTTATTGCATAATCATTCTGTCTACAAAACATAAATGTCGGCAAGCAGAAGAATTAGCCATAATACTTTAGCACACCATCACGCAACCATAGCAATATAGGAAATTAAAATGATTGCAGAAAGACTAAAAAAATCATTTGATGTATATTTTACAGCTTCAATAGAAGTTTGGGAAAATTTTGCATCATTTTGTGAATTTGTACCTTTTAAGAAAAATGAAATTCTGAAAAAGTCGAATCATATCGAAAATTTTGGATATTTCATTCTCAAAGGAAGTGCAGGAGTTTTCGTTTGGAAAGAGAATAATTACGTATGTTTAGATTTGATATATGAAAATATGTTTTTTGCTGACTATATGTCGCTTATTACAGAAAAACCTACTATTTTAGAAACTAAAGTATTAGAAAACTCAGAGATGTTACGTATATCCAAAAAAAATATTGACAAACTCAAATCAACTCCTATCGGTTCTCGGATTTTCCTAATTTCAGCAGAAAACTCATTTGTTGAAAAGCAGCAACAACAAATTGATTTACTTCTGAAAACTGCTGAACAAAGATATATAGAACTATTAGAAAAACAGCCAAATATAATAAACCGTACTGCACAAAAGCATATTGCATCATATCTGGGAATAACTACAGAAAGTTTAAGTAGAATTAAAAAAAAGATTGTTAAAATGTAATTACTTGACATATGGTAACTTTTCCTACTAAACAAGACACTAATATTGCTTCATAACAAACACCCAAAACGAAAAAGAATGAGAGCAATATTTAGTATTTTATTACTTATTCACATGATTACATGCGCAGCGCAAGAAAACAAAGAAATTGTAAATAGAAATGGATTTTTTATTGGGGTAGGACTTGGTGCCGGGGCATTATCACTATCGAAGAATGATACCAACCAAGTAAGCTTTTCAACAACCCTACCAAACATAAAAATGGGGTATATGCTCAATAAAAAGCTAGCAATCCTTGCATTACTGCCAGGTTCAAATTACAAGCATGAAGGGAAAAACAGAGGTTTTGAGGCAATAATAATTGCAGGTCAATATTGGATAAAAGACAATTGGTGGATGTTAGGTGGCACAGGTCTTACGTTTGATGCCCCTGCTTTTTATACAGTTACAGACCCTAAGACAGCGGGTTTTTATACTGGCATACCAGCATTTACATTTATAACTGGTTATGAGGTTTGGCAGAACGGACGTTTTGCATTAGACTTGCAGTATAGAATATTTTTTGGAAAATCGAATCTGCCAAACAAAGGGTATAGAGATGGGGTTTCAAACATGTTCATAGTTGGATTTAATTGGTATTAAGCCATATAAAGTCGATATTACTTGTAACACAAATAGATGCGTCAATAGGAAAACACTCACTGATATACCTTACTCTCAATACAATAAAAACTAAGTCATAATATTTATACACTTAAATAGCGTATCAAGTTTTAATCAGTCAACTATGGACTAGGGCCACATTATTGTTAAAAGAACGAACAAAAGTAATAGCTACTAACAAATCCAGAATTTTCGATCCGTGACGCTCATCAAGTAAGCAATGAAGTAAAAACTAAGTAGCAGATCAAAACAGAATATACTCGAACGTTAATATTGTCGGTTAACACAGATTATATCGGTTGTTGAATTCCACATGTGCCTTCATTCGTGGAGTTTACGTATTCGTAACTAAAATGCGAAGTTCTAAATCAAATCCATACATAGTACCAAGAAAAAAACCGGGCTGCTTGCTTTTTTACTAAAAATCCACTACCTTAAAACGGTTGTTTGTAATACATCTCAGACATTAATATGAGTAGCTATTTCAAACTTAAAAGTAGTTTGAGACTTAAGGCACAATATATTAGGCACAACCCTATTTTGAGCTTTACGCTATTAAAATGAAAGTAAAATGTACTCAACTGATTTGACAAAAATAAAATTAGATGAATTTGTAAAGCACCTGAGAAGCATTCAATTGCTTCCTTCTCAGAAAGTTTTACTAAATGATATAGATCTGAATTTTAAGAAATTAGCTGAGATGGGAATGAGTAATTTAGCAGAAATTCATAAACTATTAAAAAACAAAACCAATCAATCAATTCTTTCCCAAAAACTAGATATAGCCCCCGAATACTTGAACATTCTTCAAAGAGTGATTAATAGCTATGAAGTAAAATCTATGTCCATTGATAAAATTGGAGTATTTACTGAAACAGAACTAAATATACTGAAAAACAAAAAGATAAGTACAACCCAAAATTATTATGAGTACTTTATTAAAAATCCATCGGTCGATGGGATTTCAACTAACAAGTTAAAATATGCATTACAAATCATTGATCTACTTCGTATAAATGGTGTGGGAATTGAATATGCCAGAATACTCTATGAAATTGGAATTAAATCGGTTGCAGATTATAAAAATACAAAATCAGAAGCTATCTTGGAACAATTTAAGGATGCAAATGTTAAAAAGAAACTTACAAAATCTAACCTCGGGTTCAATGATATTGAGTATTGCAGGAGGTTTTGTGATAAATTAGACTGTGAAATATGATTAGAATTAAAATTTATAATAATTTAATTTACAAAGCGATATACAAATTACCTCTATTTATAAACCAAGTTGATTTTATAATTCAACTTAATACAAACAACAGAAGTAACACACGAACAATCATATCAACTCATTAATCAATTTAATCCAACACAATATGCAAATGACAGAAAACACAAAAAACCCTTTCACTTGGGTAGAAATTTATGTAGATAATATGAGCCGGGCTCAAAAATTTTATGAAGAGGTTTTGCAGATTCAAATGATTCCAATGCAAACCCCAGGCGAATTTGTAGATTTAGAAATGTTAAGTTTTCCGTGGGCAGAAGGAGGTACAAATATAAGCGGTGCATTATGCAAAACAAATGAAATGAAACCCGGCTCAGGCGGAACACTGGTATATTTCACTTGCGAAGATTGTGCAAACGAAACTGACAGGGTAGAAAATGCCGGTGGCACAGTTTTGCAGAACAAATATCCTATTGGGGAACATGGATTCTGCTCGATTGTAATCGATACCGAAGGCAATACTATCGGATTCCACTCGAATAAATAGCAAATTAGTGTATTGATGTCCCTATTGAAAATATAATACATTCGGTCAACCCGTTTTTAATAAGAATGAATAGATAAACAAGGTAGCGTTAAAACGCAACCGTATGCAAACAAAGGTTTTGTACAGTTTGAAAATTCAGTGCAAAACCTGTTTGTATAAGTTTAACTCAAAATTTATACCCTTCATTCCAGCAACTCATTAAACAATAAAGCATCTTACAATGGCAATAAAAAATAAAACTACAGAAACAGAGGTCAATGTATTTGAGTTTATAAACACATTTGTGGAAAACGAACAGAAGAAACAAGACAGCCTACATTTAATTGCGCTTATGCAACAATGGTCAGGTTTTGAACCCAAAATGTGGGGGCCTACCATGATAGGTTTTGGAAGTTACCTTTACAAATATGCTAGCGGACACGAAGGTGACTCTATGCTAATAGGCTTCTCACCTAGAAAAGCAGAATTCTCTCTATACGTCTCTGCTCCGGGAAATGACAATATGGCACTACTTGACAAATTGGGAAAGTATAAAATGGGGAAAGCTTGTATATACTTCAAAAAGTTGTCGGACCTAAATCTTGAGGTATTGGAAGATCTCTGTAATGCAACTATAAAATACCTAAAAGAGAACCAAGAATGTGCTTGTAGAAAGTAATTGATGCAAAAATTAAAAAAATGGATGGAATTGCAGTTGTCAGCAGCAACAAAGTAAAACCATTTCTTACCGATAAAAAATTCTACACAAAACACGGCTTCGAACTGATTGATACAGCACCACCATATTTTGAACTGCTTGAACTAAAATTTAACCAATATGCAGAAAGTCCTAAATTTACTGATTTAGCAAAGAAAGGTGAATGTGATAATAAAAACGGACTTACATTTTATTTTTCGAATCAATGCCCATTTATGGAAGAATATGTTTACATACTTTCAGAAGTTTTAAAAACCAAAAATATTGATTTCCAAATCAATAAAATAACAAATAGCAACCAAGCCCAAAATCAAAGCAGTCCATTTGGTACACTTGGAATTTACTATAATGGAAAATTTCTTACCCATGAGTTAATGGCTGAAAAGAAATTTGATAAATATATTGATGACTTAATAAAATAATATTGAAGGTTGCATTAAAAAAAAACTCGTGCACATACAGCAACAATAAACAATGAAAAAATGGAAAATAAAAATATACTGGAAAGACCTGTTGAAAAAAATAGAGAACGCAGAAAACATAGAAGGTAAGGAAGCAATCTTCGATTCCGAAAAAGTATTATGGAAAGATGCATTGATTTTAGGGAAAAAAGGCATTGAAGTACCCGAAGAACTGATTGAATATGGTGACGAGAATATTGATTATACCGATATTCCACCTATAACAGATGAGGACATAGCCTCCGGAAAAATTAAATGGATACATAAAGCTGAAGTTCCCATACGAAAGGAGATTGAAGATTAGATCAAAGAAGAAAAAATTGATATAAATGCTCTTCTGGCTGATTTGGTTGAAAATTTTTATAAAACCATGAAGGGAATTCAGAAAAACGCAGCATTATAAAAAACCTCCCAAAACCTTGAAATTTCTGGGAGGTCATTATTAATCCAGCACCTATATTGCCGTGTTATTTCCTCTGCATGGGGTTCGATTGGTTTTGCTTGCCTTGCTTAAACATTTCAATGCGCGTATTTACCACCTTTTTCGGGAAATAATTATCCGACAAATCCACATCTACCATCTCCAAATTCGGATCCAGCGTTATCGACTCCACTTCCTTATCAGTTGTAAATACTTTGGTGATTTTCTGAGAATTTTTGCGCCAGATTTCAGCAGGTACGCGGAAAATCTGGGTAGATTTATCGGTGTAGGTAAGTTCAAAAATCAGTGGCATCACCAGCCCACCCAGATTTTCAACTGTGATTTCGGTGAACCATTTCCCGGACTGCATCACCTTTTTCTCCTCGTCGGTGAGAGAATTGATAAAGCTTTCATAGGCTTTATTTTCCTCTGCGGTGACCGCAAATTCATCGTAGGAGTTGTAAAAATCGCGGTATGCAGCATCCACATCCACGAGCGTTTTTTTGTCTTTTTCACGCAAGAAATAAATATACCTCATCTTCAGATCAGCATCCTTTTTCAGCGCATTTTTCACATCAGCAGGCGATTGTTTGCCTAGCTGTGCCTTGCGCACATTGGTAATGGCCATATTCACATGGTCGGTAGTAAAAAACCAACCATTCCAGAACCAGTCCAAATCCACCGCAGAAGCATCTTCCATGATGCGGAAAAAATCGTCGGGCGTAGGGTGCTTAAACATCCAGGTCTGGGAGTATTGACGGAAAGCAAAATCGAACAATTCTCTGCCCATCACCGTTTCGCGAAGCACACTGAGCGCCACCGCAGTTTTGTCGTAGGCATTGGCATGCAGGTTTACCACCGATTCGCTGTTGTTCATGATGGCATTCTGCACATCACGTCCGCTTTTCATGTAATCTTTAATTCGTTCCGGATTTCCGCGCCATGTTTTCATATTTTTGTCCCACTCACGCTCGGCTATGCCTTGCAGAAAAGAGTTCATCCCCTCGTCCATCCATGTCCACTGGCGCTCGTCGGAGTTTATGATCATGGGGAAAAAATTGTGCCCCACTTCGTGAATGATTACACCTATCATACCCAGTTTGGTGCGCTCGGTATAAGTACCATCAGATTCCGGACGACCGCCATTGAAGCAAATCATGGGGTATTCCATGCCTATACGGTCTGTGTGCACCGATATGGCTACCGGGTACGGATAATCGAACGTGAAGTGTGAATACACCCTCAAAGTGTGAGCCACAGCACGGGTTGAATATTGCTCCCAAAGCGGATTTCCTTCTTTGGGGTAAAAAGACATAGCCATTACTTTTTTCCCGTTGATATCTACCCCCTGAGCATCCCACATGAATTTACGCGAGCTGGCAAAAGCAAAATCGCGTACATTTTCGGCTTTGAATTTCCATGTTTTGGTAGTTTTAGCTCTGTTTTTCTCAGCATTTACAGCCTCTTTCTGGTTTACTATAAGCACAGGTACATCCGATTTCCCGGCATCGGCCATACGTTTCTTTTGCGCATCGCTGAGTACCTCATCGGTATTTTGCAACACACCGGTAGCCCCCACCAAGTGGTCGGAAGGCACAGTGAGTTCAACTTCATAATTTCCGAAAGGCAGTGCAAACTCGCCGGCACCTATAAACTGCTTATTCTGCCAGCCGGTAGCATCGCTATACACAGCCATACGTGGGAAAAACTGTGCAATGGTGTAAATATAGTTTCCATCTTGTGCGAAAAATTCCATGCCCGAACGTCCACCGCCTACTTTCAGCCTGTCGTTTACATTGTACCACCACTCCACCGAAAACGAAAAACTTTCGCCCGGTTTCAAAGGAGTAGGAAGGTCTACACGCATCATGGTAGAATTGATTGTATATTTCAGGGCAGAACCATCTGTGTTTTTTACCGATTGTATTTTAAAACCACCATCGTATGTATTATTTGCCGACATAAACCTCTCGAGCGACATTTTTTCTTCTATGATTTCTACCCGGGCAGTATTGGCTATAGCATCAGCCAGGCGGCTGTTTTGTTCCAATTGCAACCACAAATAAGGCAGGCTATGGGGTGAATTATTTTTATAGGTTATTACTTCCGAACCCGAAATTTTTTGTTTCTCATCGTCGAGCACAATTTTCATTTTATAATCGGCCTGCTGCTGCCAGTAGTCTTGCCCCGGATACCCACTCGCAGTGCGGTAGTTGTTTGGGGTAGAAAGACTATATATCATCTGCTTAAATTTTTCGTCAGCATTATTTTCCTGAGCAAATGCAACCTGCCCCAGAATAACAGCCAAATACAAGAGTACCCTCATTTTTTTCATATTTCCCATATTTATTTCAAACATTAAAACTCCCAATCTGTTCCTTTCAGAATAGCTTTGAAAAGTATTAAAAAATGAAATAATAAAAAATAAATTTGCAGTAGTTAACACAAAGGTATGCAACTACTCATTATACACATATTATCAAGCATTTTGATGTTGGTACCCACGCATAAATACTACGTGAGCATCACCGATATGGAGTGGAACGATTCCATTTCGTGCATACAAATCTCATCGCGCATATTTACCGACGACCTGGAAACAGCTCTCGGAGGTGCATCCAGCCACAAAATTGACCTGTCCGACAGTCAGAATCCGACCAACGATTCGCTGCTTTCTGTCTATATACTTTCCAACATACAAATACTCGCGCCCAGCGCCCGTTTGCCTTTGCATTGGGTCGGATATGAAGTAGATGCCGAGTCGGTGTGGTGCTACCTAGAGTCAGATCCTTTGGCTGAAAAGCCTGCCCATATAAAGGTTTCGTTTTCCATACTTATGAGTACTTTTAGCGAACAGCAAAATGTGATTAATTTTATACAGAATAACCAGATAAGAAGTTTTATATTCGAATCGTCGAATTTTACATACCAAATACCAATCAACTAAATACTGAAAATTATGTTTGGAGACTTAATGGGCAAAATGATGGAAGCCAAGCGAATGATGGAAGAAACTAAATCTAAGCTTTCGGGCATAGAAATACAATCGGAAATAGAAGGCGGTAAAATACGGATACTCGCTACTGCCGATAAGAACTTAAAAAGCATACAGATAGCTCCGGAACTGCTCACCGATGCCGAGAAACTGGAAGATTTGCTGGTAGTAGCCATCAACAAAGCACTGCGCACTGCCGAAGAAACTGCTGCTCAAGAATTAAAATCAATCACCGGAGGCCTGCTCCCCGGTATGGATAACCTTTTTTAACCCGAATACTTTTGAAACCTTTATTTTTAAAAATCATAGCCCTATACATATGCGTATCCCTAGGGATACAAGCCGGGGCGCAGCAACTCTCTGACCTGAACCGAACTGCCATGCTCATAGGAGGCATGCTTCCGTCGTCTGAATATAAGTTGCATACCGACATATATAAGCAACACAAAAAAACTACCGACGAAGCTTGGAGCAATGCAAACAAAAAGCATTACACCCCCATCAGAACTTGGCTTTTCAACAACGAAATACCAACAAGTTCGGATACCACTGCATTGTTTTATCCATTTTCCGGCCCCGATTTCTTGTTTGCCAATATGTTTTTCTCTAAAGCCAGTAAATACGTATTGGTAGGGCTTGAATCACCCGGAAGTGAGCCTAAGTTGCATTCGCTTTCCAAAGATTCACTTTCTAGGTATTTCAAGGCCGTGCAGTTTTCGCTCAGATACATCAATAAAGCCGGGTATTTTGTTACCAGTCAGATGATTGAAGACCTTGACACCCGCAGCCTCGACGGAGTTTCGCACATATTGCTGTACTACCTGAGCAGGCAAGGTTATATAGTAAATAGCATGGAAACGCTTCAGCTACAAGCCAATGGAAAACTCACTGCTCCCGTAAACAAACAGAATGCACTTAGAATAAAATTCATACACCCCACCGAAAGCAAGGAGAGAGAACTGATATACATCGACACCGATTTGTCGGATTACGGCCTATCGTTTCAACCCGGCTTACTACATTTGCTCTCCGAAAGATACAGATGGAATGTGTATGTAAAATCGGGTTCGTATCTGCTACACAGCAACGAATTCAGCCGCCTGCGCGACACCATACTGGTACATTTCAAATACTTGCTGCAAGACGATTCAGGTATACCCATCAAATTTTTGCCACAACCCACCTACGTATTTGGTTCGTATACCCAAACCACCAAATCTTTCGATTATGCATACCAGGCCGATTTGGCAACAAGCATGAAAATGAACAACTACTTTAACCTGCCTTTCCAGATTGGGTATAATATCTGGGTGGACGAAACCGTGATCACACTCACCTCCAGACACGAGATAAGCAACCTGGCCAAAACGCAGTACAAACCCGAAAAAGTGGTGCTTTCTGCTGAGAATAAGGAAGAGAAAACGGTGGAAAAAGTATTCAAGATTCAGCTTTTATCTACCTCCACCAAGCAGGATGTAGCCAAGCTTCAGCAAAAATTTGGCACTCCGGTAGAAGAATACGAGCACGAGGGGAAATACAAATACACCTGTGGCAGATTCAGCACCGTGCACGATGCCATAAAACTGCGCGACGAGCTCAAAGCCAAAGGTTTTCCCGACATCTTCATAGTCACCTTCCGCAACAATATGCGGATGGAATGATTTAATAGTTTTTCTTTGACCTCCAATCGTCTGTGAGGACATTGGAGCGTCTGAACTGCAAGCTTCAATCACCACGATTCGATGTCCATCCGGACGATCGAATGTGGTGGACTACCCTTGACCTCCAATCGTTGGAACACCAGCCCGTCAAGGGATGGAAACCCTTGACGGGCTAATTCAGCAAGGATAATCATACAAAAAAAAGAAAAAACGCTAAGCACAATTAACAATTTTCATAAAAAACGTTATGCTTGCCTTGCGTTTTGATGCATAACACCGATCATGGTAACATATAATATCGATAAAAAATTTCCATATAATTTATATGCTATACCGAATAAATAGTTATCTTTATAGTGTTTTATTAGATATAGCATATAAAAACAAATTATGATACAAAGAGACTTTTATATAAACCGAATAAAACCATATATAAATCAAAATCTTATTAAAGTTCTCACAGGCCAACGTAGAGTAGGTAAAAGTTTTGTATTACAATTACTTGCTGAAGAAATACGAAAAGAATTCCCAAGTTCAAACATTATATTTATCGACAAGGAAAA
>JAIFMY010000144.1 GCA_020048155.1 Bacteroidota bacterium | reverse complement strand
GCATATCAAAATGATATTCGTCGGCTATGAGTACCTCTTTGCGGCTATTACGAATGATGGCGTATACCCGTAAGGTATATTTTACTATTTCAACACTCATGTTGCATGTATTTCGTTATCAAGGCTTCTATTTCATCCAATTGTGCAGGTTCGAACCAGTGATAAGATTTGTCGCGCCTGAACCATGTTAGCTGGCGGCGCGCATATTGCCTGGTATTGGTCTGTATGTTTTCTACGGCAGTTTTAAAACTAATACTGCCATCCAGATATTCAAAAACTTCTTTGTAGCCAACGGTATTCAATGCATTGAGCTGCCTGTGGGGCAACAATGATTGTACTTCCTGCAAAAGTCCATTCCTGGCCATTTCATTCACGCGCAAGTTAATACGCTCATGCAGCAAGGGGCGAGGCAAATCGAGACAAATTTTGAGAATATCAAAATTACGCTGTCGTACGCTGCTGGTAAGAAAACTGGAATAGGTTTTACCGGTTTGCATGAAAATCTCAATGGCTTTGCCCACCCGTTTCGGATTGTTGAGGTCAGCTTTATGGTAATATTCAGGATCTACCTCCAAAAGTTTTTCTACCAGATAATTCAGCCCTTTGCTTTTCAAATCATCATCTACTTGCATACGTATTTCGGGCAGAATAGCAGGTAAATCGTCGATTCCCCGACAAACTGTATCTATATAAAACCCCGAACCGCCAGTAAGCAGCACCATGGGATATTTTTCGAATAAAACCTCAAGTTTGGCCAGCACATCCTGCTCGTACATACTCACGTTGTAGCTATCGTGTATGCTTTGGGTGGCAATAAAATGGTGTGTTGCTGAACTTAATTCTTCGGGCGAGGGACGAGCCACGCCAATATTGAGTTCGCTATATATCTGGCGCGAATCGGCAGAAATAATTTCAGTCTGAAACCTGTTGGCCAGATTTATAGCCAATTTGGTTTTCCCCACTGCAGTAGGCCCTGCCAAAACTACAAGCAAAGGTTTCATTATAAACTCAATAAAAAATTCATGGTGTCTATATCGTCGGCATAGTCGGTGAGCTCAGGAAACTGGGCTTTGCCCGGGCGAATGGCTTTGGCATGAACAGTTTCGGAGCATACCACACATTGCACCTCGTGGCTGAGCGATTCTATTTCCTGCCATACCGCCTTCTGGGTTTTATAAAATTCGTAATGCAACACACCCACATCGGAGTGCAGCGAGGCTGCTTGCCTCCATATATAAAAGTGCCCATCGGTAAATGGTTCTCCATTCATGAGGTATATGGCTTTGCGGTAATCGTAGTTATTGGCAAATTTGTTGTGAAAACGGTAATGTTCATACTTATTGAAAGCGGCAAACAAAGCTTCGGCATTGTAATCGATAGGGATGTACACTTTGGAGATACTTCTGCAGCCAAGTCCAAAATAGAGAAATACGTCATCGGCCAGGTTTTTCAAATCCTCCTCAGTCTCATTTCCAGATAGCACCGCTACCGAGTTTCGGTTGTTGCGGATGATGTGAGGATATTTGCCAAAATAGTAATTGAAATAGCGCGAAGAGTTGTTGCTGCCGGTAGCAATCACAGCATCAATGCCACGTATCAGATTTTGTTCTATGATCATGCGACCGGCCACTTGCGGAAAATGTTTTTCAAAAAAATTCTTTATCCATAATGGCAGCACCTCATCTTTTGAAGATGTTTTCACCACGGCAATATGTCCGCTCATGAGCACACACAGCAAATCGTGAAAACCTGACAAAGGAATATTCCCTGCCATGATGAGGGCTATACGTTTGGGTTGTAACACCTCAGGAATTTGATACGAATCAGCCCAGTTCTTAAGTTTTGGTGCCTCGCACATATAAGCCAGCGCCCGAAGTGCACTTTGTACCTGTTCCTCGGTAAACCAACCATTTTTATGCTTTAAGGAAGCAGAAATCTGCGAAAGTTCTGCCACCTCGTCGGCGTACTCAGGCAAAGATTTATTGAAACCAACGGCACTGAAAATTTCAGCCAAGCGACAGAAAGCCATCAGTGTAATATGCGTGTGAGGGTTTGCTTGCAAAGTATTACTATAATTTTGGTGTAAAAAGTATGAGGGTAAGTGTACAAAATTAAAAAAGCCATCTGAAAAAAGAAGCTTTCAGCACAGGTAATCTGAACTTAGGTCCAGAAACATAACTTGCATGATACAAGCTGTGATGAATTTTTTTTCTCAGATGGCCTGAAAAGTATTTTCAAGAAATACCAAAAGGTATTATTAGAACAAGCGAGGAATAAGCTCTACCACACGGTTTGAATAACCCCACTCATTGTCGTACCAAGCAAGGATTTTAACCATTTTACCCTGAACCATAGTGCTTTGTGCATCGAATATAGAAGAGTGTGGATTGTGAATGATATCAACCGATACGATTGGATCTTCGGTATATTCCAAAATTCCTTTCATTGGGCCTTCAGCAGCTTTTTTAATAGCAGCATTCACCTCTTCGATAGTCACTTCGCGGCTAAGGTTAGCAACAAAGTCAACCAGCGAACCTGTTGGGGTTGGAACGCGAACAGCAAGACCATTCAGTTTGCCTTTGAGCGCAGGAATAATTTTACCTACGGCTTTAGCGGCACCAGTAGTAGTAGGAATCTGAGAAATGGCTGCACTACGTGCACGACGAAGGTCATTGTGAGGTGCATCAAGTATAACCTGATCGTTGGTGTATGAGTGAATGGTAGTCATCAAACCGTTTTCAACACCAAAAGAATCGTTCAGTACTTTTACAACCGGAGCAAGGCAGTTGGTAGTACAAGAAGCGTTAGAAACACAAGTATCAGTAGCACGAAGAGCGTCATCGTTCACACCCAATACTATCATGTTGTCAATTTCGTCTTTAGCAGGCACAGTAAGAATTACTTTTTTGGCACCATTTTTAAGGTGGTCGCCATATCCGCCTTTAGCGCTTTCGCGGCTAACGAATACACCGGTAGACTCAACTACTACATCAGGGGTAGTAGACCAAGGAATATTTGCAGGAGATCTTTCAGCAGTAACTCTGATAGCTACGCCATCAACGATGATATTTTCAGCATCGTGAGATACAGTACCATTGTATCTGCCTTGAGTTGAGTCATATTTGAGCAGGTGAGCCAACACTTTTGTGCTGGTCAAATCGTTGATACCAACTACCTGTAAATTCAATTCCGGACGTTCTTTGATGATTTTGAACACGTTGCGACCAATACGGCCGAATCCGTTAATTGCTACTTTAATTGTTGACATAATTTTATAACTTTTTAGGTTTATTTCCGAACCAAATTTACATAGAAATAAATTTCTATCAAAAGAATATTAAGGCCAGTCGCCAATTTTGGCAGCCATAAACGCCTAAAACCAGCGTTGCAAACGAGTGTAGATAGCAGTAGATTCAAAACGTGCTATAAAACATATTTTTATGCATAGCAGATTCTCAGTTATCATTTCTTTAAATAGCCTTGCTTTTGCCAATAAAATTATGCTGTATCAATTTATAGTAAATAATTATCGTCGGTATTCATAGAGATAAGTTAATTTTGAAAAATAATTCGTACAACAAAAGTTCGCTTACATTAAAATGGTATATGTTTTGATACTGCATAGTTTATAAATGTATACGCTAAGTAAAATAACCTCGCTTTTGTTGGCTATAAACAAATAACCAGTATATATAAGCAAAAAATGGACTCAACCAGACAAGCAAAAATATCCAGATTATTACAAAAAGAACTCAGCAGCTACTTTCAGCGTGAAGCACGCAACACCTATGGAGCCGGCATAATTTCAGTAACAGTGGTGAGGGTCTCGCCAGATTTATCGGTAGCAAAAGTGTATTTGAGTATTTTCCCTGGGCACAATCAGCCGGCTGTATATAGCCTAATAGAGGAGCATGCACGACAGATAAGATTTACAATAGGACAACTTATAAGACACCAGTTGCGCGTGGTTCCCGAGCTTGCTTTTTTTATTGATGATTCGTTGGAATATGCGCACCGAATAGATGAACTTCTGAAAGAATAAACCTTACCATACATGAAAAAAATTGCATTAAGTATACTTTTTTTTTACGCCCTGGTGTTCACAAGCAACGCTCAGGAGTCGAAGTTTAAATCACTCATGATTTATCAGTTTACAAGGCTTATAGGATGGCCAAATGCTGATGCAAATAGTACTTTCAAAATATATGTGTATGGTGAAACTAAGGTATATGAGAACTTGAAAACCTACACTTTAAACAAGAATGTTGGTACTAGGGGAATAGAAATTTTTTTGGTGAAAGAAATAAGCCAAATAACAAATCCCGATATTGTTTATATAGGAGAATTTAAAGCCAAAGATATAAATGCTGTAGCACAGCATGTTGGTGCACAAAGTTCAGTACTGATTATTACTTCAGCAAAAAATGCTTTAGACAAAGGCTCAATTATCAACTTTGTAACCAAAGACGATTTGATACAAATAGAAATCAATAAAATAGTGGCGCTCAAACGAAGTCTGCAAATAAGTAAGCAGGTAGAAAAATCTGCGGTATTCGTAAAAGAACAGTAACCATATAATGCTACGCCTAGCCTTTTCCTTCTCCCGCAGATATTTTTTCGCTCGTACAAATAAGAGTGTGATCAATATTATATCCGGTATTTCCATGCTGGGTATCGCAAGTGGAACCGCGGCACTTATTATTATTCTATCCATTTTCAACGGGCTCGATAATTTAATCAGATCCCTCATCGACTCCTTCAACCCCGATATTGAAATAACTGCAAAACAAGGGAAGTTTTTCGACACCTCAACTCTACCCACCCAGCAAATTGGCGTATTGCCCGGAATTGCCCACTATAGTATAGTGCTCGAAGAATCGGGGCTACTGGAATACGACGGGAAACAATTCATAGCTCAAATAAAAGGAGTAGACCAGAATTTTGAAAAAGTGACCGGTATAGATACCATGATGTATCGTGGGGAGTTTAATCTATACAAGAACGAAATACCTCAAGCCATTGCAGGAGCAGGGGTGGCATACCGGCTGCAAATGTCTCCCAGTATGCTTTCGCCACTCAAAATTTGGTTCCCGAAGCAAGAAGCCACATATACACTTGACCCAACCGAAGCCTTTAATTTGGAAGTATTGGAACTGGGTGGTGTTTTTAGTATACAGCAAGAGTATGATTCTAAGTATGTGTTTGTTCCTGTACATTTTATTCAACAATTATTGGAGCGTCCCAATGCTGCATCGGCAATAGAAATAAAACTGGATAAGCATGCTAACATAACTGAAGTACAAGCGCAATTGTCTGAATTGCTGGGCGAAACATTTTCAGTAAAGAATAGATTGGAACAAAACGAAGCATTGTATAAAATGATGCAAACTGAAAAATGGGCTACCATTGCCATTTTTGCCCTCATACTTGTGATAGCATCGTTTAACATGATTGGCAGCCTGACTATGCTCATACTCGATAAACAACACGATATAGGAGTTTTGAGTTATTTGGGTGGAAAATTCAGGTTTATACGAAGTATCTTTTTATACAACGGCTGGCTCATTACACTGGGGGGCGCATTGATTGGTATATTTGTAGGAGGTTCCGCCAGCTATATGCAGCAACGTTTCGAACTTATTAAATTTCCGCAAGAAGGCAACTATATCATCTCATCATATCCGGTAAGTATAAATGCATCTGATTTTGTACTGGTGATTCTTACGGTTTATATTATAGGTATGATTATCAACCTGATTCCACTTAGGCTAATTCAATCCTTCACGAGATAAGAAATATTTCATTTTATCTATAAGGTCGTTGATATGGAAGGGCTTGCTGATATAATCATCCATTCCTGCCGACAAGCATTCCTCTTTGTCACCAGCCAGCGCATTAGCAGTAACAGCAATGATGGGTATGTGCGAGTTTGACCCAAGTTCTATTTCACGAAGTTTAATCGTTGCTTTTATCCCATCCATTATCGGCATTTGCACATCCATAAGTATAATATCGTATTTGGTTTTTGCAAACATATCCAGTGCTTCTTTTCCATTGGCAGCTACATCCACGTTTTTAACAGCTTTTTGAAGGCTAAGAGCCACAATGCGTTGGTTAATAACATTGTCTTCTACCAACAATACATTGGCCTCATACAACTCAATCTGCTGCTGTTTTGTCTTGCCAACCAACATGATATCAGGAAGTACTTTGGTTTGATTTCCACCGTATACCAATGTATCATGTTTGCGTTTGAGTGGGATTAAAATTTCGTATAGGGTATATGATTCAGATAAAGTAATACGCATTTTCCCGCCAAGAGATTCGAGCAAATCTACACTCACATTCAAGTCTACCAAATCAATGTACTTGCGTTTATCGAGATTTAAAAGCTCTTTAACTGAGATTTCACGAACTTCATCAAGCATACGCATAGTAGGGCGAAGCAATTTATCTGCTCTTATTTCTATGAGTGTATCCAATTGGTCATTGAGTTCCCTCTCAACAGAGGTATTGATGGTAAGCTGCAGCATCTCTTTGGACTTATACTTCACAAAACTCTCAAATACATTCAGTAATACTTGCTTCACTTTGATAGAGTTACCGATAAGTTTATCAGGGATTTTAGAGGAATAATTGGATTTAAATTTGATATCGGTAGTAGTTTGAGCAAATAGATTGATGGTACTGTTGATGGTAAGTATGAGGCTAAAAGCGAGCGTATTATTAGTTACATTTTCGGAGGAAGGTTGAACTTTAGAGAGCATATCTATGCTATTTACTACTGAAACCAGGTTATTAGCAGATGCTTGTATGGTATCCAGATAGTCATTCTGAACTTCGTCCAAATTGCTTCGGTTCATTACAGAATTCAGCCCAATTATATTATTGAGTGGGGTGCGTATTTGGTGCGAAAGACGTGAAAGGAACTCATTCTTTTCTTTATACTGCGCCTGCGCCTGAATCATGGCTTTGTCAATTTTCTGGAAGTTAGTAATTCTCATAAATTCATAAGAATACATAAATAAAAAAGAAGCCACAAACAGCCCATTTGAATAAACCAGATGATAATACGCTACACCTTTGGCGCCAAAAATCAGGTATAATGCATTGAATATAACTAAAAAGATCAAATTGAACGAGATACATGATCTCAGACTAAGTATAACAATACTTATAAAAGGTATGATGGCAAACCAACCAGGATTGTACTCTTCGAAAAAGAATACCATGAATAGGACTAATACACTCAGGTATAATACCATCGCATAACCATTTCTATTATATTTCTCGGGTTTTTGTTTTTGTAATATGACTAGGGATAGCAAAAACAAGGCACTCATTATTAAAACAATAGACTCGGATATACCTCCAAAAACCATCCGACTGATGCCTAGCACCAAACAAAGTCCCACAGATACAATACCTATCAGGTGTATGAGCACTATTTTATGTAAGGTTTCACTGTCGAATCTGTTTTCAAGATTGGATATGAATAACTGTGTTAAGTCTTTTAAAAACTGAACCATGGTGTTTATTCAGGTATATGGTATAGGGTAAAATTAATGATCTTTTTTGAAAATTCTAAATTTGTATACTAAAATATCAAAAATGAGTTTTAATTTGTAAAGTATTCTATTTTTAGACCCGAAATTTTAATCAAAATTTTTGAGTCAATGAGCTACTAACTTATTAATTTTGCAATAGTACGGATAAATAATACGAAGTATCTTTCCAATATGAAAAAAATTGCTGCATTCTACAGAAGAAATATCATAATATTGTTGATTGTGACAGCAGGTGCTCGCTCGCTATCTGCTCAGACTGATTCTATAGTGGTACGTACCAGTATAAAATACTCTGCAGAGTTCAGATTCAAAGACGGGGTATATCTTACATTCGAACATTTTAAGAATAACAATCCTATCCCATACCGGAATATCATAATTCCGAAAATACCTGATATGACGCTTCTATCTGACTATTTACTTTCAACCGACAGTATTTTATTTTCAGACGTAGACGGAAAAAAATACAGAATAGCTGCCAATGAAATATGGGGTTATTCCAAGAATGGTTTTCCACAAATATTGTACAACGGAGAATTTAACCGTATACCAATACTGGGCGCCATATCGCATTTTGTTGCCAATAAAACTATCATTGTGGATCGTTATCAGGATCCATATTCATACAGATATGGCACCACTACTCGATCGCAAATACAGAATACAGAATTGTACGAATACCTGCTGGATTTTGAAACCGGAAAAGTTGCAGAATTTGGCGAAAAATCGGTTGAAGTTATACTCATGCGCACACCTGAATTATATGATGAATTCAACGAACTATCGAAATCAAAAAAGAGAAAACTTAAATATGTTTATCTACGAAAATACAACGACCTCAACCCTATATTTATCCCCATTAAATAAAAACACATTGACATGAAAAATATTATCGCAATTGTATTATTAGCAAGCATTATAAACAATATGCAGGCCCAAACTGCCACACCCGATGCCAGGCAGCTTGCACTTTTTAAATCTTCGAAAATGTACGTAGTATATGACCAGTCTATGTTTAGTACCCTTTTCAACGATTATATTGATACAGCCATGCAAGAGCATTGGACCATGCCCGTTCCATATGAGTTTATCACCCGAGAAAAATATTTGCAATACAACAGAAAAGAAACAAACTCCTTTCTCACAAAAACCAATATGTCGTTCAAAGACGATAAACAAAAAGTGGTATATGAGTTTCTGAATATCATGCTGGGAACAGCTTCCGGACAGGAAGTAAATATGCCCGATCTGGCAAATTTTCCGCTCTGCTACAAAGGTGCTCCCGAGGAAGAATATGTATACAAAATGGGAACTATACTCATTTTCATGCAAAACCATATTAAACTCTTAGAAGAAAATCCCAAGTTGAGCGACAAATCCATCATAAAACATTATAACAAAAATAAGGAAGATATAAATGGAAAAACACTATACGTATTGCAAGAAGAACTTAGCTTGGATGTAAATACGGTAGAGAAGATCAAGAAGTACTATCCATACCCGGTGGTAATAGCCACACGCAATGAGATAAAGCAAGTAATAGAGGCACGCGATGCCAACGCCATGATCCTGCATCTGGTAGGCCCACACCAAGATAGCGAAAAACGCGAAAGAATATACAAAACGGTACTTGGTGCTGCCGACGGCAAACTTTACTATTGGGATTACCACAAAATGAGCGACAATAAGCCCGAAGGCATGCTTTCATCTGACTTCAAATCTATGGCAAAATAGCCATTTATAATTTTTGGTTTCGATTGCACACTATACTTTTTAGTGCCATGCATTTTACATATATTTGCATCCTCAATTTTAAAATACGATAAATAAATGTCAGACGATAAGAAGATTATCTTCTCAATGGTAGGTGTGAGCAAAACATTTCCACCACACAAAAAAGTGCTCAACAATATTTACCTGTCCTTTTTCTATGGTGCCAAAATCGGCATCATCGGTCTGAACGGCTCCGGTAAATCTTCGCTACTGAAAATTATAGCAGGACTCGTGAAACCAGATGAAGGTGATGTTGTTTTCTCCCCGGGATACAAAGTCGGCTTTCTGGAGCAGGATCCAAAGCTTGATGACACCAAAACTGTAAAAGAAATTGTGCAAGAAGGTGTGCAAGAAATTGTGGATATTCTGAAAGAATACGAAGAAGTAAATATGAAATTTGCCGAACCAATGTCAGATGATGAAATGGAAAAGCTCATCAAACGCCAAGGCGAGCTTACCGACCTCATAGAACATCACGATGCATGGGAAATTGACAATAAATTGGAACGCGCCATGGAAGCCCTTCGCTGCCCCGATGGCGATACATCCATATCTGTACTTTCAGGCGGTGAACGCAGAAGGGTCGCACTCACCCGCTTACTACTTAGCCAACCTGAAATACTTCTTTTGGATGAGCCTACAAACCACCTCGATGCTGAATCTATAGAGTGGCTTGAGCAACACTTGCAACAATACGCAGGTACTGTAATAGCCATTACCCACGACCGTTACTTTCTCGACAACGTAGCCGGATGGATACTTGAGCTTGACCGTGGCGAAGGCATACCCTGGAAAGGAAATTACTCATCTTGGTTAGAGCAAAAATCGACTCGCCTGAGCCAAGAGGAAAAACAAGTGAGCAAACGCAGGAAAAACCTTGAGCGTGAGCTCGAATGGGTACGTATGGCTCCCAAAGCCCGCCAGGCAAAATCGAAAGCTCGTTTATCGGCATATGACAAACTGATGAACGAAGATGTAAAACAAAAAGAAGACCGCTTAGAGATTTTTATCCCCAATGGTCCGCGTTTGGGCGAAAAAGTAATTGAAGCCAAAGGTGTATCCAAAGCGTTCGGCGAAAAACTTTTGTTCGACGATCTGAATTTTACACTTCCCCCAAATGGCATTGTAGGTATAATTGGCCCCAATGGTGCAGGCAAAACTACACTTTTCAGACTCATCATGGGACATGATACCATAGATGGTGGCCAATTTAGTGTTGGTGAAACTGTAAAAATAGCATATGTTGACCAACAACATACCAGCATAGATCCAGAGAAGTCAGTATATGAAGTAATTTCGGGTGGTGGTGAAGAGATAATGCTAGACAAGAAAATGATAAATGCCAGGGCTTATGTAGGTCGTTTCAACTTTTCGGGTGCAGACCAAGAAAAGAAATGCGGTGTACTATCTGGTGGTGAACGAAATAGGCTGCACTTAGCTCTTACCCTTAAGGAACAAGCCAACGTGCTGTTGCTAGATGAGCCAACCAACGATATAGACGTGAACACACTTCGTGCACTCGAAGAAGGCCTCGAAAGTTTTGCCGGTTGCGCCGTGATAATCTCACACGACCGTTGGTTCCTCGACCGGGTTGCTACTCACATTTTAGCCTTTGAAGGAAATTCGCAGGTTTACTTCTTTGAGGGTGGATACTCTGATTACGAAATAAACAAACGTAAACGCTTAGGCGATGAAGGTCCGAAACGAATACGTTATAAAAAACTCATTCATTGATTTTCCGATCTGTTAAACATTGAGATACAAGATATTGATCGAATAAACAATCAGAATATAAATCAAAATCGGATTTAATAATCTTAAATTTACAATTTAGTAATGCCGATTATTTAAAATTTTGGGCATCTTCTTGTATTTTACTCCCTCGAATAATAGAAAACTTTATGCCTGAATATGAGCGTTCTATAATTCACAATTTCAGAAGATTCTTTTCTTTGAAAAACATGTTCCATTTTAAAAAATCGCACAAGTAGAACTGATAAACAAATTTAAAACAATGAAATACAAATTTTTAGTAAGCATTCTTTTTCTTGTATCTCTGCTAGTTCCGGCACAGTTACTTGCACAAAAAAACAAGAAATTCAAAAAGCCGATAAATGTAATTTTACTCATTGGCGACGGCATGGGCACTTCACAAATGAGCTCTGCGTTTTATTATGGCAACGGTACAAATTCGTTTGAGGAATTTCCATTCACAGGATTTTCGAATACGTCATCAGCTACCCATAAAATTACCGATTCGGCAGCAGGTGGCACAGCACTTGCATCCGGAACCAGAACGTACAATGGTGCCATTGGACTAAACACTGATTCTCTTCCACTCCAAAATATTGTCGAATTTGTATCGCAATACGGATTGAGTACAGGCGTAGTAGCTACCTCATCAATTACACATGCTACTCCCGCAAGTTTTTATGCACATACAAAATGGCGCAATATGGAAGAAGATATTGCAAAAGACTTGGTAAAATCTGAAATTGATTTCTTCGCAGGGGGAGGCATAAAGTTTTTTAACCAAAGAAAAGATGGCCTCAAATACCTGGACTCATTGAAAATGCATGGTTTTGAAGTAGATACTACCTCACTTCCGTTGCAATTCAAATCTGATCCTGCTAAAAAGTATGGTTTCTTGCTTGCATCAAAAGAGCTCTCAAAAACAGCATCGCTCAGAAACAATTTTCTGGCCAATGCAACACAAATGGCCATAGATCATCTTTCGAAAAATAAAAATGGTTTCTTCCTCATGGTGGAAGGTTCTCAAATAGATTGGGGTGGACATGCCAACGATGCAGAATATTTGATAAATGAAGTCCTGGATTTTGATAAAGCATTAAAAGTGGCGCTCGATTTTGCTAAAAAGAACAAAAACACACTTGTAATTGTGACCGCTGATCACGAAACAGGAGGCTTTACGCTAGCAGCAGGAAAAGAATCATACGAAGATGAAGACACATATAACAACATCTCTCCAACATTTGCTACCGGAGGCCACTCGGCGACCTTGGTTCCGGTTTTGGCATTTGGCAAAGGTGCTTCAAAATTTGTGGGATTTCAGAAAAATACCGACATTTTCGATAAAATGAAGGAAACATTCGTAAAAGGCGAATAATAGCCCGCCAGCTCAGCAGCTTGCAAGCTGTAAGTGTTATACATTATATTTATGTTACAACCTGTCTTTTTTCATGCTTTATGAAAAAGACAGGTTTTATTTTTGCCCCAAATTATTAATCAACACAAAACTAATGTCAGGATATATTACTAAAGAGAAACTATTCACTGCAGAATGGTTTAAAGTATATAGCTATATTATTATTGGTGCACTTATGCTGGCAGTAGGCTACGTATTTTTTATAACCCCACACAAGATTGTACCGGGTGGCATATTTGGTATTTCTATAGTATTGTATCATAAGTTTGGCATTCCCATCGGTGTCATGTCACTGGCTTTCAATATACCCCTCACATTGCTGGGAACCAAAATTTTAGGGCCTAAATTTGGTGTAAAAACAGTTACAGGCTTTGTACTTACAGCAGTTTTTATTGATCTACTCACCTATTACAACGGAACTAAACCCCTGGTTCCCAACGACATTCTACTTTCGTCTATATTCGGTGGTTTGCTCATAGGAGCCGGTGTGGGTCTCCTATTCAAAGCAAGGGCTACTGCAGGCGGAACATCCATCATAGCCCTAATTCTCGAAAAATACACCTACATGCCACTAAGTCAACTCACTCTTATAGTAGATTCCATTATCGTAAGCCTAAGCCTTGTAGCATTTCAAGATTGGACAATACCGCTATACTCGCTGCTGGTCATATATATTCTGGCTAAAACCATAGATGTAGTTTTGCAAGGAGCGGCGGGTCAGAAAGCGGTAATTATTTTCTCCGACAAATACGAAGAAATAGGCAAAGTACTTATAAATAATATTCAACGCGGAGCCACACTTTTTGAAGCTACCGGTATGTACTCAAACAACGAAAAGAAAGTGGTTTTCAGCGTAATGGGACGTCGCGAGGCAGAAATACTAAAAATGCATGTAAGGCGAATAGATCCAAAAGCCTTTGTAACAGTAATAGAAGCAACTGAAATACTGGGCAAAGGTTTCAAATCGCTTACTCCAAAAGCAGACTAACAAAGCCTTGAATCTTAGAATCTCAGAATAGGTTATTAAGCGCAATAGCTTTCCGAAAGCATCATTTTTCGGAAAGCTTGAAAACAAATAGCTACATTGATAACAAGCCTTAAATCGCACTTTTAATGCAGTTTCATCAATAAAGTAAATTTCTAAACATTTGATCATCCAATATTAGCGCATCCTATACTTTCCAAAAATGGTAGGTTAGAAGGCTTCCTTCCTAAAAAATGAATGATTTGGTCCATTTCGTCCACAGTAGATCCCTTCGAAAGTATATCTTCACGCAGCTTAGTACCATGTTCAATACTAAATACACCTTGTGCACGAAATACAGAAAAAATGTCCTCTGCATATACTTTTGCCCACATATAACCATAGTATGCAGCAGCATAGCCACTCAAGTGGCCAAAGCTACATTCAAAATGAGTGCCCTCTTCAAAAGGAAACAACAATAACTTATTCTGAAGATTACGCACCACATCGTTGATTTGCATAGACTCATCAGGCAGAAACCTATCATGAAGGGTCATATCGAGCACTCCATAAAAAAGCTGTTGCAAAGTATCAAGTCCAGAGTTGAAAAGTTTCGCATTCACCATTTTCTGGTGCAATGCTATTGGCAACACTTCGCCAGTCTGGTAATGACGAGCAAATAAGCTGAGTGATTCGTATTCCCATGCCCAATTCTCGAAAAGTTGTGAAGGAGTTTCCACAAAATCGCGTGCAACACTTGTGCCAGCCATCATCGAAAATTCTGAAGTAGTTAGTAAACCATGCAATAAATGCCCAAATTCATGAAAAAACGTAACTACATCTCTGTGTCCCAGGAGCGAAGGAGTATGTGCAAAAGGCATTGGAAAATTGCAAACGAGCGCTGCTACCGGAATTTTTTTCTGATTGTCGGCCATGTATTTGCCAGGCACCATTGGAAACATTGCAGCATGTGAGAATTTATTGTCGCGCGGATACAAATCGAGATAAAACTGACCGATAACTGCCCCATTCTGAATAACTTCGTAGAAACGAACATCGGGATGCCATACATACGGGTGCTTACTTTCTATAATACTCACGCCAAATAACTTGTTCGCCACCTCAAAAGTACCTTTTACTACTGATTCCAACTCAAAATACTGTTTCAGCAACAAATCATCGAGCTGATAATGCTCACGCAATACCAAATCGGTCAGATAAGATGCTTCCCACTGAAAAACCAAATTAGGTAAGTCCCAATTCAACCTTTTCTTCACTTCAGTAAGTATTTGTAAGTCAGAGTTGGCTTTATTTCTAACTTTCTCGAGCAAATCCATTTCAAAATTCCACACATTTTCTGGCAATTTTGCCATTTTGTTGTTCAAAGCATACTGAGCATAAGACTGGTAGTTAAGTTGGCCAGCCAGTTGTTTTCGTAGAGCAATAATCTCATTCAGTACATGAGAATTGGTATCGGAGGCTCTGTTCATGAATTTCATAAACAGCTGTTTTCTTGCATTTTGCGAATGAGCATATTTCATAAACGGACGATAATCCGGGTAGCTCATTCCAATGCTATAGTTCCCCTCAGGAGTTATACGCGCCTGCCTGTAATCATCCGGAAGTCCGGCCATATCAGATTCATCCAGAATAAGATGGTCGTTATAATCGGCTATATTCGATTCAAAAATCACATCCAGTTCAGAAAGCCTGTCCAAAATATTGTGCACTGCTTTGCGCTTTTCTTCTTCCAGATGTACACCATTGTTTTCGAACTCACGAATCAGATTGTTCAGCAATCGTTTTTGTACCGGGCTAATATTTTCGTACCCCAAGGCATGTTCAGTATTTTTCAGGAAACTATAAATATCCTTATTGAGCCAAAGCTGATTCATAATTTTCCCGATACCTGCCATTGATTCTTGAGCAGCCAAGCGCGGCTCCTGAAGAGGTAGTACAAAAGCAAGTAAATTGATAGTACCAAGCAACTGGTCAGCATTTCCAAATATATCATCTATAAAATGGATCCTTTCAGTCACCGAGGTGAGTACATGCGAAGAAGTATTGATTTCATATAACTTCTGATTTACAAACACTTCAATGTCTGAGGTTGCCATACGAATATCCTCAGCCGAAATACTTGAGTATCTAATATTTAATTGATCTGCATTAAACAAGTTCGTTTTCATAATATATTTCAGTAATTTTTTTTAATACATTTTGTAAAAACCATTAGCTTTGTATGAGAGCTTGCTAGCCAATAGTTGGTGATGCGATTCCATACTTTACCCACAAACCCCTGTACATACAAAGAGAATGTAAGTATAATGAATTTTGCCAGTAGGTACAAATTCCGAAACTTCGAACATACTTCAACTAATATTTAAAAAGTGTTAATATTGATTTGCATTTTATATTAGAAGTTATTTATCTTCGGTACGAGTTTTGAACTTAAAAAACGGAATTGCACTGAAAGAATTTTTGTTGTATTTTTAAAAATATTAAACCCTAGCTAGCATATGCAAAAGATATGCAAGGTAAATAAATTGCTTTAGAATGATGGATCGAACATTGAAAATAAGCTGGATTGCAGGTATCATTGCAATAGTGTCACACATCACCTTTGTAGCCACTATACTTATGGTAGCAGCTTACATGATGAGCTACATAGACATTTCAATCATGGAATTCTACGAATCGATATTGATAGTATCTTTTCTTATAAGTCGTGTAGCTTTTATTATAAGCACCACCTCATTGGTAATACACAAAAAGCAACGCATTTGGCTTGGGATAGCCTTAGGTTTGTTTGGTCAAATAGGGTTAACCATTACTATGCTCATACCGCGACGATATATTTAATATGTCGGTTAAATTAGGTTTTGTTGGCCAGGTTCTTTATATCTTCTATAAATTCGTATATATCATTCAAAGCATCAGTTTCAGGCACATCAAACACAAAGCTCATAGCACGTGATAGTTCTTCAACTTTCTCGAATTTTTCAACATTCGACCATATAAAAGCCGCAGAATCATTCAGAACATACATGAATTCCATTTGAGCAACATTGTTTACTATGGGCACAAGTATAAGTTCATTTTCAATATGATATTCCAATAAATTATTTGGTTTTTCTAAAATCATTTCATATATTTCCACAGGTTGTACAAATTGGGATTTATGCAAAAATACGCAACAAAACAATAATAAATTTCGTACAATCAGAAAATTTTCAAATAAAAAAATCGGGTGACATGAGCAGATTAACAAATTCTGAACTCATCAGGAAGATGAATGAGATGCAACAAAACCAAGCAGATATAGCCACAGGACAAGATTCTGACAATGTGCAGACCAGTACCGAAATTCTTGAGAATCTGAAAAATAAGGACAAACAATTTAACTTACATTTTGCCCGTGCTATTACCAATAACCTATTCAAGCCCATCAACGATTTGTGGTTCAGGCCAAAATACGTAGGATTTGAAAAACCACTCGTGCGAAACAACCCCAAGCGACCGCTCATATTTGCAAGCAACCACAGCGGAATGGCTTTTCCGTGGGATGCCATAGTATTCGGATACAACTACAACGAAAAGGTAAATTATGATAAAACCTCTATTCGTGCTCTGTCCTCGCCCATGTTATCTTTTTCAAAATTCATGAATCCGTTTCAGTTAGAAGAGCTCTGGCACAGAGTAGGTGCTGTAGATGCTACATTTCAGAATTTCGAAACCATGATGTACCAAGAAGATGCTCATGTGCTTATATATCCCGAGGGAGTGCCCGGAATAGGGAAAGGTTTCGATAAAAAATACCAACTTCAGACATTTCGCACATCATTCGTAAAAATGAGCGTCAAGTACAAGACTGAAATACACCCTGTGCATACCATAAACGCCGAATATATAGACCCATACACCTATAGCTCAAAAACAGTAAATAAATGGGTAAATAAAGTAGGCATCCCGTTTTTGCCACTAGGCCCCATCACCTTACTTTTACTTTTACAGCCGTGGGTGTTTTATATTGCATTTCCGGCACAACTTACTTTTGTAAAAGGCAAAGCCCTGCGCCCTTGGGAGTGGCTCGAAAAACCAGAGAGTGAGCTCACCAATGAAGATTTTACACAACTAGCTGAGAAAGTACGCACCCGCATGCAAGCCGAAATGAATGAAGCAGTAAAGCAATACGGGCAAAAACCTTACGACTGGGGCAACCTGCTGAAAGGCTTGCTGAAAAACTGGAAACTCATTCCCCATGTACTTCCGCTTAGCTGGCCCATTAGTTTTATAGAATTCGACCGTAGATACCAAAATGGTGAAATAGACGTAAAGCTAAAAGTAACTCCGCTTCGACTGCTGTACTGGATGATACGAAATCCGCTTAGTTTTGCATTTTTTATCCCAATACTTGGCTATATACCATTGGCAATCAATGGATACCGTGGCAATAAAATAAGCAAGGCGCCGGCACACCACCGGGTGGTAAAGTAAAATATTGACCCCGGACTTAAGAATGTTCGTTTAAAACGAATATTAATGTATACATTTGGATATTTATTACATCAGTGAATAATCACAATTATGGCTTCTCGTCAGCACGAATCTATTAGGAATATACTCAACAGCGCCGCCAAACCATTAAAAGAAAAAGGCAAAACCCCAGAAATACATCACATGAGGCATCTCCTCGAAATGGGTACGTTTTTCTACCTATTGCCTTGGGGGGTACATCAGAAACAAGTACAGATAGAAATAAAAGGCAGCATAAACCGCATAGATGCCGACCTATTGGTTCCCAACAATGCCGACAGGAACAAGATTCTGCTATACTTTCATGGAGGAGGCTATACCATAGGCTCTACCCACTCGCACCGTTCAATGGTTGGCAAAATTGCCAAAAAATCAGGAGTTGTAGCACTATTAGTAGATTACCGCAAAGCTCCCGAAAACCCATTTCCAGCAGCCCTTGAAGATGCTCTTTCAGCATATAAATCATTGCTGAACAGGGGAAAAAAACCAGAGAACATAATCATTGGAGGCGATTCAGCCGGAGGAGGGCTTACCATAGCCCTGCTGGTAATGCTCAAAGAGAAAGGCCTACCACAACCATCGGCAGCCATATGCCTGTCTCCTTGGGTAGACCTAACAGCCACAGCCGATTCTATATACAACAACTCAGGCCATGATCCACTGGTAGATATACTCAAAATGAAAAAATTTGCCAGACTTTATGCCGGCGATTTCCCGCTCAATCATCCCCATATTTCACCTTTATTTGCCGACCTTACCAACATTGCCCCGCTTCTGATACAAGTAAGTACATCAGAAATGCTTTATGACGATGGCCGCAGACTCGCAGCCAAAGCTACTGAATCGGGTATAGATGTAACCTTACAAACATGGGACGGCCTCATGCATTGGTGGCACCTCTTTCAGCGCATAGTTCCCGAAGCCGGAGATGCTGTTGATAAAATCACGGTGTTTATCAAAAATAAGCTTAATACCTGAGTTTATAGTACAATTTATTTTTCCCGAACACCTATATAACTATTTTTAAATCAAAAAAAGGATGGACATATATGTTATATAATATATAAAAAAATCCTATGCATGAATAGTATTTTTTTAAAAATTGTCATATCTTTCGGCCATAATTGTTTGGTTAAATTATTTATTATAAATGCTTTATTTATTGGCAACAAACAAATAAGGCACCACAAAGAAAAACTCAAAATTTACCAAACCGGGTTATAGAAACGAAGTTTTACAATTTAAAATATTACATCACATGGAAAGTTTATTCAAAAAATTTGTGTACACAGGCGTTGGTCTTATTTCTCTTACCAAAGACAAAGTTCAAAAAACCATAGACCAATTGGTAGACGAAAACAAGATCTCAACATCTGAAGGTAAAAAACTGGTTGAAGATTTCTTCAACAACACCGAGTCTAAAAGAGATGAACTTGAAGGCCAACTAAAAACAGCCGTTGAAAAAGTAGTGAAAAATTTCAGCCTTGCTACTTCTAAAGATTTGACCGCACTCGAAAAAAGAATTGAAGAATTAGAAGCTGCTCTTTCAGAAACAGAAAAGAAAGACCATACTGAACAAGCCTAATTCAGAAACTTTTTTATACTAAAATAAAATGGAAAACATATTCAAACAATTCGTTTATACAGGCGTAGGACTGGCATCTCTTAGTTCCGAAAAGTTTCAGGAGTTTGTAAACCGCCTAATAGATGAGGGGAAGGTAAAAAAAGAAGAAGGCAAAAAAATTGTAGATGAGTTTCTGGAAAATACAGAATCTAAAAAAGATGAACTCGAGACACAATTTAGCAGCTTGGTTGAAAAGATAATGAAATCTTTCAAATTTGCCACTACCAAAGACATAAACGTACTCATAAACAGAGTAACAGTGCTTGAAGCAATGGTAGCAAACAAAAAACAAAGCCTGCAACATACCGAAACCGACGAAACTAAAAAAAAGGCTAAAAGCAAAAAAACGGAGTAACCGAAGTTTTACTACATAAGTTTGTAGATTGCTAAAGTAAAATAACAGGCTTTTGCCCGAGTTTTATAAAATCCGGCAGTCGCATTTTTCATGCTACTGCCGGAATTATTGCTGTTTAATATAAAGAAGTAATTGGCATATCCCTGCCAGTGCATTTTATTTAAACGGCTTTTTTGTTATATATTTATAGTGAAAACTCAAGCATATATTGTTTACTACAAATCAGAACATTAGACCAAAAAGGTTTTACAAAAGCAGCCGCTCATGCTTATAGACAGAACAGTTAGTAATATCAACAGGCTAACCCAGGTAATAAATACACTGGCAAAGTATAGTTTTGAAGATATTGTAACGAGCACTGCCCTAAAGAGATTTGTACCTACTAATCGTCAGCTAAGTTGGCGCAGGCAAGACAAACTGGTTTTCGAGTATACCCGTTGGGAACGAATACGCATGGTGATTGAGGAGCTTGGCCCTACCTACATCAAATTTGCACAAGTACTCAGCAATCGTCCGGATATTCTACCTGTAGCCCTCATCAAAGAATTCGAAAAGCTCCAAAATCAGGTTCCCCCATTTCCTACTCCTCTTGCGCGCACAATCATTGAGAAAGAACTAGAAAAGCCAATCGACGAAGTATTTAGCTACTTCGATAACCTGACTATTGGTGCGGCAAGCATTGGGCAGGTACACCGTGCCAAGCTTAAAAATGGTAAAGATGTAGTTGTAAAAGTGCAACGCCCAGGAATTTTCAAGAAAGTAAAAACAGATTTGGCACTCATGCATGAATTTGTAAAACTGACTGAAAATTATTTCATCAACAATGGAATTCTTAATCCGCTCGAAATTGTTGAAACCTTTGAACAAACCATGTTGCGCGAACTTGACTATACGACCGAAGTACGAAGCATAGAACAATTCAGGAATATATATAAATACTACCCAAAACTTCATATACCCGAACCTCAAAGCGAACTTTGCACCAAACGTGTGCTCACACTTGAGTTTATAAGCGGCTGCAAAATAAATGATGTACAGCAACTTAACCTTTGGGGCATAAATCCCAAAACCATTGCAGAAGAAGGGATGAAAGTATATTTGAAGCAAATATTTGATGTTGGCTTTTTTCATGCCGACCCACACCCCGGAAATATACTCATAAAGCCAGATGGCAACATAGCGCTTATTGATTTTGGTATGGTTGGCAAACTTACACGCAATCAGAAATTTGCATTTGCGGGTATCATGCTGAGCCTATCTAATCGCGATGCCAAAGGTATGGCCAGCAACCTGCGTAGGTTAGCCAGCAATAGTGAAATAAACGATTTGCAAAAATTTGAAAATGAGCTTGAGGAACTCATAGAAGATTTTGTGGTTCTGGATGTTGGCGAAATGAATATGCGCGACCTCACAGGACGATTGCAAAAAGTGATTTACAATTACAAATTGGAACTCCCCGGCAATATTTTCCTTATTCTCAGGGCTTTTTCAATACTCGAAGGTATAGGAAAAGAATTGCACCCGAAGTTCAGATTTCTCGACAGCCTCAAGCCCTATGGTGTGCGCATAAATGCTGAGCAGTTTTCGCCCAAAAATATGAGGTCGGAACTCAATTTTGCAATATCGCAGTTCGCAAGCCTTCTATATACATCACCGGTAGATATCAAATACATACTCAAAAAACTACGAACAGGTGAATTTTACTCCCATATAGAACATCATGGGCTAGAATACCCGCTCAAGAAACTAGATTCTATAGCCAATCGTTTTGTATTTACAGTGCTTATAGCTGCACTATTACTTTCATCTTCTATTATTTACAACTCTCCTTCGGCCATACATGCGGCCAAAATTTTCAATATTCCTTATATTTCATTCATAGGTTATACCATCTCAGTGGTGTTAAGCATTATACTGATGCTAAACATTTTCAGAGGTAAAAGAAATGGAAATAAGCATTAATAAGCTTATCTTGCATTTACTTAAACCAATCCTTTTACTATGAAATATTTCTTCACTGCATTATTCATCTGCTTTTACATTTCATCTCAGGCGCAAGACACTGTTGCTTTGAAGCAAACTTTTAAGTTTTCACCATTCATAGTCAAAAACCCCGAAAAGAATATAGAAAGAGCCGGATTAACCATTAAATCTTTGGTGAATTTTGGTTTTCCGTATGATCATTTTCGTGCATCCGATTATTATTTTGAACTCGCTTTATACGACAGCAACAACAAACTCATTTACTTCTCAGACAAAGGACAAGCCATAAAAGCCCGTGAAGAATTTGCAACCAAAGGAAAAGCCAAGCCAGAAGAACTCAGTTTTTTTATTTTTTGGGAAAAAATACAACTGCCCCCCGGAAAACATAATATAAAAGTAAGCATAAAGGTAAGTTACGAGGATTACGTAGTAGGCACATTTTATAATAAATTTCTGGCAATAAACATCCCCAAGCTAATACTGCCCACCGAGCAGAAAGTAGAATATTCCAAAGTATTTGTGAAAGACAATACCACCTACAAAGGCATAAGAGGCGTAGCCTTGTATATAGATTTATGGGTAAAATATGCTACATGGCGCACCCGCGGCATAGCATACGACAACGATTTGTTGCAAATAAATCACAGTACAAACATGTATTCTGCAGAAGATATGCCCTTGTTGCCAGCAGAAAGCAGCGTGTACGACTTTTTGTACAAGGCTGCAACCGAAACAGAAACCGATTCTGCCATAGTAAAATACGTTCAATTTTTGCCTTACCACCTCATTCAATCATCTATGGGCAATCAGTCGGCAACCATTATCACAGAAAGCTACATAAAAGGATTTTTTGAAGATAAACTCAATCATTATAACATACCAATCACCTGGTTTCAACCACAAAAACAAGTAGTTCGCTTAGATGTAGACAGTATCTCCATTGCATTTGGAAAATACGATTACTCATCGGCCATAGTTCGCATTTTCTCGCGCACAGGCACTAATGCCGGTCGAGGTTATCCGGATACGTATTGGATGGCTGGCCACGGCGAGATGTCTGAATACGATTCAGACAGATATAAAAACAGTTTCTCAGCACCACCCGGTAACATTCACTTTGTGACTGTAGACCACAACCAATTATTTATAAAACTATACGACTACGATGCCATAGGCGCAGACGACCTGCTTGGTGAGTTTGCAATGGACAATAGCCCCGGAAACAAAAACATACTTAAACGCTACAAATCTGAACATACCGAGAATATTATCATCCATTTCCGTAAAGAAAAATTATACATACCGGATAGTACAGCTTTTTACTTTTACTTGGCTAAAATGGATGGAGTTTCGGGGTATATGTTTGAAATAAAACCAATTACAGACATACCCGAAAATCAGAAAATAAGTACAAGCATACACGCCGGCCCCGAAAACTTACCACTTTATATGTACAACAGCGAATACCCAAATTGGCAAAATTCGGAAACAACAGCCGTTGACCTGAACGAAACGAAAACCACCAGAAAATATTTCATTCCGGCTATAGAGCTCGACGGGTCCAATAAGATACAATTAAAACACATCTTTACATTCCTTACAGCGGGCGTAAACCATTCATACCAACTAGATGCACAAACCGAAATACGCGATTTTGAGCTACAAATAAAAAATATCGCAGCTGGCGATGAGGATGGTGTATACGGTTATCGGATCACCACTTCAGCCAGATACAACGATTATTATCAGAATTACCGTTCACAGTTGGTATGGAAAGCCAGTATTGGGCAACAAGATACAAGTATAGGTTTCACTCATACACTATACCCGGGTGAATGGTCGATTTTTTTGCCTTTTACTCAAATAAATAAATACAAGTCTCTTGCTCCCACCCCTTGCAAGTTGGCCATACAAACCACCAAAGGTACATCTTTGGGAAGCACCACCTTTAGTATACCTGTAGTAGAAGGTGTTTTTTATGAATTAAAGAACATAGAACTTACACTCGAACGACCTTTGAATGAAGGTACATGCATATGTGTGGGAAATACCAACCAATTTGTATGCAGCCAGGGTAAAAGCACATCGATACATTTTGACAACGTGTCTATAAATCTATACGAAAAAGATAAACTAAATGTGTGGGTGGAATATGGCCGTACCAATTCGAACAGCGATGATTTGGTACAAACCAATATAAAACAAAGCAAATGGAAGAAACTAAGCAAAGGCTATACGCTGAAGAAAAATAAATACACAGGAAAAATAAAAGTTAAGGCAGACCTATTTAAGTACTAATCAGCAAATCCTTTTACCAGATCTTGCACCACCACCGACGCACAAAAGCAACCAAAAATGGGAGGCATATATGAAATAGTACCCACAGTAGAACGCTTGTTAACGCCCATTTGTTCAACTATAGAACCTTCAATTACCTTCTCGCTTGAGAAAACCGCTTTGAATCCTTTGTGAATATTCACTTTGTGAAGCATCTTTCGCAGCGCCCTTGCCAAGTTGTCGTCGTGAGTCTGAGAAATATCGGCTACGCGAATGAAAGCCGGATTAAGTCGGCCCCCTGCACCCATAGAGCTCACAATCTTGCGATTGCATGCCAAAGCTGCAGTAACGAGCTGAAATTTTGGGGTGAGGGTATCTATCGCATCAACTATATAATCAAACTCACGAGCGGCTAGTTCTTTCATGGTTTCATCTACCAGATATTGGTCAATAACCTCCAGATTTAAGTCGGGATTCAAATCTTTGAGCCTGTGAGCCATTACATGCGCCTTTTTCATGCCTACGGTGCTATGCAACGCGGGCAACTGTCGGTTTATATTGCTTACTTCTATTACATCGCCATCTACTATAGTCATATTTCCTATTCCGGCTCGGCAAATCATGTCAGCAGCAGCTCCACCTACCCCACCAAGACCAACAACAAGCACATTTTTGTTTTTCAGGAAAGCCAATTTTTCCTCACCCAAAAGCAATTGGGTTCTGACAAGCCAGTCGCTTTGCATTATTTTTCAGCCTTAAAGCAAGAAGAGAAATTATCCATGATTTGAGCTTTCAGTATATCAGTAGGAATAAAAAGCAATTTGGCAGCCTGCTCATATATGTCTTCAATACTGAATCGGCTATCGTCCGTTTCAAAGAAAAGCCTGTCCGGATTGATGGAAGCAATGCATTCCACAGCTTTGCTATTGGGTTGAAACAGCATTTCGCCAAAAGACAAATAGCAATTCATATCAATAAGTTGCTCGGCAATAGCCCAGTTAGCATTGTATCCGTGTATAATCCAAGGCAGATTCATGTCAGATTTTTTTCGAATGGCCATCAGTTCATTGTAAGCTTTTACACAATGTATTACCATTGGTTTGCTGAGTTGCTGTGCCATTTCTATTTGCTTGTTGAAAGCATAAGTTTGCAGCTCAAGGTTAGCGTTTACGTGCTTATCGAGCCCAACCTCGCCAATAGCAAGCATTCGCTCATCAGATGTATGCGCCCACAGCTCCTGCAACTGTGCATCCACGGTTTCGGGTTGTACATCCCACGGATGAAGGCCGAAGCAATACCAGTCAAAATCCAGAAAAGACAATTTGTGCAACTCATGCACTTGCATACTTCGTATCTGAAGAGCAGTTTCTTTATTTTGGCGATGCGTATGAATGTCAATATACATGGCGATATTTTTTTATTAAATTTGAATGAGTGAAAATAATCCACGAACTTTAAACACAAATTCACCTCAAATATAAACTTTATGAATAATCTTACAAATACTATTATTCCTGTATGGGTATTTGGAACCCTGCGCAAAGGTGGCGAACTGGCTTATTATATGGACGGTTCGCTGATGAAAGGTTTTTATTATTGCCAAGGGCAGCTTATGATGAGCGAAAACGGAAATGCATTTATTGATATTGAGGCAGGAAAGGCAGCCACCCTGGGTGAGCTGTATTATGTAGACTATGCATGCCTGCAACGTATTAACCATCTGGAAAGTAAATCGGGCGAATTTCCGAAATCGTATGATTTGGACATGATACAGATTTTTCCTTTCGATTCTGATCAAAATACCGTGTTTGACATAAAAAACGCACAATGGGCATTTTTTTACAAACGAAGAAGTGAGCCTGTAAAAATAAAAAATGGCGACTGGCTCCAGCGGAAACGCCCTATTGAGGAGTTAGGCAAATTTCTATCTACCGAAACACATGTGCCACACACCGAAAACGATGTACTCAACTATATGAAAAAATATTTGTATGAATGGTAAAAAATACGGAAACTCAAACTTTCAGTCCTAGTACCATAATATCATCAATCTGGTGCAAATTCCCACGCCACTTTTGATGTATATCTATCAGGCTGCTTTTTTGCAAAGCCATGGGGAGCTGACTAATTTCGACCAACAAATCTTTAAAATTTTTGATCAGATATTTCCGTCCCGATTCACTGCCAAACTGGTCTGCATACCCATCGGAAAAAAGGTACATAATATCGCCTTTTTGCAATGCAAACTGCTGAAGGCTAAAGGATTCATTCATTTTATTTGAAATACCAATACTAATGCGATCTGCAGTCAATTCGGTAATTTCTTGGTTGCGCACCAGAATAAGCGGATTGTACGAACCTGCAAAATACAATGCATTATCATTTAAATCTAGCATAACCAAGGCCATTTCAAGCCCATCTCTTGCTTCCTTTTCTTTTCCACTTTGGTGCAAAGCCTGTACAATACGACTGCGCAAAACACCAAGCATTTCATTGGGCATAAATCCTAAATCACTAGCTGCCAATTCATTTAGAATAGTAATAGACAAAACACTCATAAAAGCCCCCGGTACACCATGTCCGGTACAATCGCCAACAGAGGCAAAAATCCTGTTTTCTTTCCGGAAAAACCAATAAAAATCGCCACTTACTATATCACGGGGCATATTCAGAATAAAATAGTCAACAAAACCAAAATGAAGAATATCAGTAGGCGGGAAAAGAGCTGTTTGAATTCTGCGGGCATACACAATGCTATCCATCATATCCTGATTTTGTTTTGCAATCATATCCCTTTGAGCATATACTTCGTCTCGTTGTGCTTCTATGATATGGCTTTTCTCTTGTATCTCATCGCGTTGGGCTTCAATTTCTTCTTTTTGCTGCAATATTTCGGCGTTCTGTAGACTAAGCAACTGATTGGCCAACTTTTTGGCCCGTATCTGCCTGATGAGAACTATCATAAAAACGCCAGTGGCTAGCACTCCAAACATCATGAGAAAAATAATAATTTGCTGCGATTCCTTTTGCGCGTTAAGCAGTTCGATCTTAGTTTGCTTTTTAGCAGACTGATATTTTATTTCCAATTCGGCGATATTCTTTTTACCGGTTTCGGTGATTCGATTACTTAACAATTCGTAATATTTTTCGTGATAATGTAGTGCTTGTTTATGGTCGCCAATACTTTTGTACAACAAATATTTTTGCTCAAAGGCCATTTCCTTTATAATTCCCAAATCCACAGTATCTACAATATCCAGGCATTTATTAAGCCTGAGGAGGGCGTTTATGTAATCACCATCCATTCGGTAAAGCGCACCTATATTTAAGTGTCCTGTGGCTACACCTTCTATATCGCCAATTTTAATCGCCATTTCGAGGGCAGCTTCATAACTTTTGAATGCATCCTTATATTTTCCTTGATACTCATACACAACACCAATATTGTTTAGGGTGCTACTTATGCTGAAACTGTCTTTCAATTCAGATTTCAAATTCAGAGCTTTGTTGTAATAAACCAAAGCTACATCATACTGCGATGAGCTACGAGCCAATATTCCCAAATTATTATAGGCATTCCCAATTTTGAGTTTGTCGCCTTCTTTTATTCTGAGCTCAAGTAAATTTCTGAAATAGTATCCAGCATTGGCTGTATCATCCTGATAGAAAAATGCTTCACCCAATAATTGGTAAGTCAGATCATTATAATACAGACTATCAAGTGATTCGGCAATTGTTAATGCCTCTTTGGCAAATATAATGGCTTTCTCGGGTGCATTGTCTACATAGTAGTTAGCCAAGTTTTGAAGGGTTTTCAATTTTTCAATACCCCTTTGCTTGCTTACAATCAGTTCAAGGCTATCTGTATTCAAAGACTGCCCATATAGCATGGAAAGCTCTAAATTGAAAAATCCCAAAACTACAATTATCAATTTTATGTACAAGCGCATTTCAAATGATTTTGGCTGGAGCAATTTAAAAATAAATCCAATAATACTTACTTATTTTAATAATTTTGAATCCTATTTTTTTTGGACAAACATTGTATGCAAAGAAAGGCATGCATTACTAAATTAATTTCAAAATGAATTATGATATATCTAATATTTAGCATTTTAGCATCAGGACTTATTTTTGTTATTTTTAAATTGTCCGAAAAATTTTCAATCAAAGCGTTTCCTGTACTGGTATACAATTACATTGTGGCGGCCATCATAGGGTTTATATTTACCGAAGAGCACAATCCGTTCAACGGGCTATCTGGTTTTGGAATAGGAGTCTCAGTATTTTTAGGGATAATTTTTATTTTGGTATTCATGCTTATTGCCTACTCTTCGCAGAAAGCCGGTATGAGCAAAACAGCAGTTGCCAGCAAAATGTCCGTCATTGTGCCCATTATGCTTGCCATATTTCATTACGACGAAGAAGTAACCTGGCTGAAAGTACTGGGGATATTGTTGGCAATACTTGGACTAGTGCTAACATCCTACAAAACTGAACGAAATTTAGAATCGAATCGTACATTTATCTTACCCATTTTCATATTCCTTGGTGCAGGGCTTGTAGACTCTACCATAGAGTTTGCTCAGCGCGAAGTCATTAACGCAGTCAATATGCCATCATTTTCAATCTTGCTTTTTGCAAATGCTGCTGCAGTAGGCATACTTTTGCTTATATTTGTTTCTAAATACAGAAAGCAGTTGTTTCACTGGAAAAGTATTTTGGCCGGTATGACATTGGGTTTAGTAAATTATGGCTCCTTCTATTTTTTGGTTTCAGCTCTCAAAGACAAACCTTTCGATGATTCAATAATTTTTGGATTGAATAATATTGGAGTTATGCTTTTCAGCCTTGTGGTTGGCATGCTGCTTTTTCGCGAGCATCTTACCACTACCAACAAATGGGGAGTTGCCACATCAATCAGTGCCATTGCAATACTTATGATAAGCAGATGACGAAATGACAAGCAACAACGATATATATCTGACCATAAAGGAACCTGCCAAGGGAGAGTTTAAAGACAAAGGCAGCAAATTTCTTTCATTTATATATCCGGCTGAAAATGAATCCCAGATACAAAATATTCAAAAAGATCTGAGAAAACAGTATTTCGATGCCCGCCACCATGTATATGCATACAGGCTTGGTGCAGATGGGAATACCATGAAAAGCTCTGATGATGGGGAACCTTCAAACTCATCGGGGCCACCAGTATTGGGTCAAATACGCTCGTATAACCTTACACAGGTATTGGTAGTGGTTGTTAGATATTTTGGTGGCACGAAACTAGGTGTGCCCGGGCTTATACATGCTTACAAAACCGCAGCTAAAGAAGCCATTGAAAATGCAGTGATAGTAGAACGTGTGATTGAATTGCATTTTTGCATAAAGTACGAATATGTGCATACCAACGAAATCATGCGCATAGTAAAGGCCGAAAACGCCCGTATCACCAGCCAAACATCCGACTCGCAGTGCATGTTGCATGTAGCGGTGCCGCGCAGTAGAGCCGCTATGGTGCTAGCCAAGTTTGAAGCCACTCGCAAGGTCACTATATTGGAGGATTGAATATGGAACTACTCAAAAACTTATGCAGAGTAGCATCGCCATCAGGCGAAGAGTATCATATGTACAATTACCTCAATGGATACCTTACTCAATATGGCTATACATGGAAACAAAAACCCCGTTCGTACAAAGCAGGAATGCTGAATGATAGCATGGTTTGGGTATTTGGGAAACCACGAACAGCCATGCTGGTGCATATGGATACTGTAGGGTTTATGGTTCGCTACAACCACGAGCTCATTACATTGGGTAGTCCGGCAACAATAGAAGCCGCTAAACTTACAGGATACGACCGACATGGAAAAATAGATGCAACACTCTCTACCCGCCATCCACAATACAACCTTGCTTACACAGCTTTTCGCCCCATAGAACCGGGCACATCACTTACTTTTCGACATTATTTTGCAGACGATGGAGAGACCATACAAGCAAATAATCTCGACAATAGGCTGGGCATCTGGCTGGCTCTGCGCATGGCAGAAATCATGGAAGACGGAATTATAGTTTTCACCACCGGCGAGGAAATAAACCAAAGCAATGCAGGATACCTTTGCACACAAATCTTTCTGGAATATACAGTGGCTCAATTTTTAATAGCTGATGTAAGTTGGGTGAGTACTGGCATTCACATGGGGCAAGGCGCTATTATTTCGCGTGCCGATACTGCCATACCCAGAAAACCATTTTTTGATAAAATAGTGGAAATAGCAAAAAAATCTCAATCACATTATCAAATCGAAATCGAAAACCTGGGAAGCACCGATGGTAAAACGTTGGCTCGTACAGGTTACCCCTTCAACTGGTGCTATGTAGGTATGCCGGTGAACAATATACATGGACCTGTGGAGCAATGTCATAAAATAGATATTTTCTCAATGTTTTATCTTTATGCATCTTTGTTCAATAAATTATAAAGTTTCATATTAAATTTGCATCATAAATTATTACATTTATAAAAAAAGTAATATGGATAACATTCAGGTACTGCTGGCCGAGGACGATTTTATAAACCAGAAAGTTGCAATACTTACTCTGGAAAAACTGGGTGTAGTGCCGGACTTGGCAGACAATGGTAAAATTGCAGTAGATATGAATGCAGCCAAAAAGTATGACGTAATACTTATGGACATTCAGATGCCTGTGATGGATGGAATTACAGCTACCAAAGCCATCAGGAAATATGAAACCGACAATAACGTCGAATCTAAAGTAAGGATATATGCCCTCACTGCCAATGTGTACGACGATAGAGAAGAGGAATACCTGGACGCAGGTATGGACGGTTTTATAAGTAAGCCTTTCAGAACAGAACATTTAAAGAAAGCTCTCGGGATTTAATTATTCCGAGGGTTTTCTGTTTTATGGCCCGGCAATTAACTTTAAATATTATATATAAGCGAATGAAAAACAGAAGTTTAGTTTCAATTACAGATTACAGCAAACAAGAAATTCTTTATTTGCTTGATTTGGCCCGGAAATTTGAAAATAACCCGGTGAGCAATTTACTTAGCGGAAGAGTAATTGCCTCTCTATTTTTCGAACCCTCAACCCGTACCCGGCTAAGTTTCGAAAGTGCGGTGCAACGCATGGGGGGCGGCATCATCGGTTTTTCAGATTCAAACTCTTCCAGTGTTACCAAAGGCGAAACCCTGCGCGATACCATTCGTACAGTAACCAACTATTCAGACCTTATAGTAATGCGCCACCCACTAGAAGGGAGTGCCAAATTTGCTAGTGAGGTTTCTACGGTACCTGTTGTAAATGCAGGCGATGGCGCAAACCAGCACCCTACCCAAACCATGCTCGACCTTTACTCTATCTACAAAACTCAAGGAACCCTCGATGGACTTGAAATTGCTCTTGTAGGCGATCTGAAATACGGACGTACCGTGCACTCTCTGCTTATGGCCATGGCCATGTTCGATACACGATTCCATTTTATATCGCACCCAAAACTGCAAATGCCCGACGAATACAAAATTTATCTTAAAGAGAAGAATATTCATTTTACAGAAAGCGCAGAGTTTAATAAAAAAGTGGATAGTGCCGACATTATATATATGACACGCGTTCAACGAGAACGTTTCTCTGACCCAATAGAGTACGAAAAGACCAAGGACACCTACGTGTTGCGCAGCAACATGTTGCAAAGCACCAAGCCAAGCATGCGTATTCTGCATCCACTACCCAGGGTAAACGAAATACATATTGAGGTTGACAATGACCCACGAGCCTATTACTTTGAGCAGGCACTCAACGGGGTTTTTGCCCGTCAGGCTATCATTGCCACCATACTTGGCGTAGATCATTTAGTAAAATAATTTTTATAAAAAATTGTATCCGATCATGAAAAACGAACATACATTACAAGTAAATGCCATTGAAAACGGCACTGTAATAGACCATATACCTGCTCAACAATTGTTTAAGGTTATTAAAATACTTGGTCTTGATAAAATTGAAAACCAAATAACTTTTGGTACCAACCTAAGCAGCGACAAATTGGGTAAGAAAGCCATCATCAAAATCACTGGCAAACAGTTTGAAGAAACAGAAACCAATAAAATTGCCCTCATTGCCCCCAACGCAAAGCTCAACATCATAAACGACTATATAGTAACCGAAAAACGGGTAGTAAAAGTACCTGCTCAAGTAGTGGGACTGGCCAAATGCGTAAACCCTAAATGCATCACCAACAATGAGGAAATTACAACCAAATTTACAGTATTTCAGACCAATGGGAGCATTTCGCTCAAGTGCCACTATTGCGAGAAAATTACTGACCAGGATCACCTGAAAATAATAGTGGACTAATCGAAGGATTTGTTTTATAATGAACATTGTCAGAGTCTCAAAACTTTGACAATGTTTCTGAATATTTTGAAAAGGCCATTCAGCAAGCTATTTTATACTTGTCTCACCCCAAAATCTGTAGAACAGGTATTAGGGTTTCCAGTTGCCTTTTTAGCAATACTCAATGGTTCATATTTCTGTGCCTCATTTCTCGCATCTCAGTTTAAACTAAGCCATTCTTTGAAAGCGGTTACGTTCTGCCGTGAAATCACTATTTCAGTATCTGTTTTGGGATTTAATTCAAGTTTTACTTTGTAGTTGAAATATTGGTGCAATTTTACAATTGACCGAGCCGCAACTAAAACCTGCCTGTTGGCTCTAAAGAAAGTACGTGGTTCCAGTTCTTCTTCCAACTGGTCTAAGGAAGTCTTAATCTGGTAGTGGTTACCATCAAAAGTATGAATTTCTATTAATTTTTCTTTTGCCAGAAAATACGCAATCTGCTCCACAGCAATCATTCCAATTGCTGGCCCCATATCCACCAAAAATCGAATTCTATATCTGGTTTTAGGCGAATTCATGCTTCTAAGCCAATGCGAGTCCACTATTCTATTAGCCTGTATTTCAAATAATTTCCGAAATTTATTCAAACTCTTAAAAAGTCGATCTTCAGATATAGGCTTCAAGAGATAGTCTATACTATTTAGTTCAAAAGACTTTTGCCAATATTCGTCGTACGCCGTGGTTAATATTACCGAGCACGATACATCTACCTGTTCAAATATCTCGAAACTTATACCATCAGCGATATGAATATCAAGAAGTATGAGGTCCGGAGTATTGCCGGATTTCAGAATTGCAACTGATTTCTCAATACTATCAGCTATTCCAATTACTCTGGTATTTGGCTCCCATTTCATAAGCATTCTGTGCAAGCGTTGAGCTGCTTCGTATTCATCTTCAACTATTAATACACTAAGCATGAGTATAATATTAGAATTTTCAAATCAGATTTCAATTTCGGGCTATGTTTCAGGTTGAATCATACGTTCAGACATTTAGGTAAAAACAAGAGACCCATCATTATTTTTATAGATATGTAAAAGAGGTATCTCAACACAAAAACTGGTATCAGTCTGGCTTATATGTACTGGAAGGGAAGATAAGAACTTGTATCTTTCAGTTATATTGTGAAGTCCATGCCCGGTACCAGCGCTATTTGGGCGTTTTTGCAAATTATTTTCCACAGCCAAGTACCCGGCTTGTGATAAGTACAGACGTATTTTCAAAGGCTTATCTACTGAAAAGACATTGTGCTTTATACAGTTTTCAATCAGCATTTGTAGGCTTAGAGGTGGTAAGTAAACATTTTGATGAATTGAGTTATTCCATTCAATTTCCAGGGAAATACTTTCTTTGAATCGCATTTGTTGCAGGTAAAAGAATTTATTCACCACATCCAATTCATCAGTAAGCAATGCAACTTCTTTTCTTGAGGGGTTTAAACCATATCTGATTACATCGGCTAAATGCAAAATATACTTTTCGGCATTTGGGTTTCCTTCCGATATGCTTAGCAATGTGTTTAAACTATTGAAAAGGAAATGTGGATTAAGCTGGTTTTTAAGATTCTCATATTGTGCCTGCACATTAGACTGCTCTAGTATCTGTGACTTCTGGAAATGAACCCTCCATTGCCCAAGGAAGAAAATTGCTTCGTGCAATGCAGTAAGAAAATAACTAAGCAGCACGACAATAACTATTTGCCAAGCTATATCCTCATCTTGCTTATGCGCCTGAGGGGCAAAGTAGTATGCAATAAAATTGAGAACAGACACCAGTGCAACTGCCATATTAATGGCAAGAACTTCAATTATCAGATGCTTACGTGGCGCTAAGTGCCAGGGATACTTATTCCATAAATACTTGACTATGTAGGTGCACGAAAACCAATAAGCAGAGGTAATGATAATCGCAATTGAAAAATGCATAAGAAAATCAATAGCGCCCCCTTGATAGGAAGAAACTTGAAGTAATGCAAACCCGAGTCCCACAATTGGAATTCCAAAATTTCGTAACTGCTTGCTTATTTCGTCCTCGTTGTACATCTGATTATTGGTATAAAATCGGCAGTATTTGTTAAAAGTTAATTCGGTATAAAAACATAGGATAGAAACCTGTTTGATAATCAGTTACAATACTCTGCTTTTTGACATTGTATGTTTGAGAATACACATTTTTATAATTGGTGAGGTTCTGAAAATCTACTGCAAATTCCTGACTCAATTTCCTGAATTGTTGTTTAAAAGAAAGACGCGCATCCGTTCTGAAATAATCATCGTATCGTTGTTCGTAAGCCTCCGACCATTCGTACACCGCTTCACCTTTTGCTACAGAAGCTTGCAAATCTATAGGCACATATCTTTTGCCACCGGCATATACAAGCCTCACATCTAAGGCTATCGAGAATTTAGATGTGATAACAAATTCATACCCTCCCAAAACATTCAGAATATAATTGTTGGCAAAAGCGGTATTTCTGGTCACACCATTATATCCTTTGTAAGTAGACTCATACACCGAGATAGTAGAAAGGAAATAATAGTTGTTGCTTAGGAACCGCTCCAAAGTGAGTTCAACACCATAGTTTTCTCCGGAGCCTATATTTTCCATGCTATCTGGTGACCAAATTCCAAAATTGTCGCCAGTATTTATGAGCGAAAAGTCGGGTTCAACATGCGTTACAGGTATATCAAATAAGTATTGGTAAT
>JAIFMY010000210.1 GCA_020048155.1 Bacteroidota bacterium | reverse complement strand
TATATGTGCCTAGTATTGCGCTCAATTTGGAAAGGAAATTACAGTTATTCGGGTATGTTCCCGGAACATATGCACCATACGGATTTATTGCTACTTTCAAAAACGAACTCATACTGAGCAAAGTGCTGGTAGAGCGCACAAGCTGCTCAGAGGAAAACTATTGGCTATCGCTTACCCTTGGAGTGTTGAATGCTATTCCAAAGCAAGATTCAGCCAATTTTGCACTGCCTTATCATATACTATATCCGCGTACAGCCATTTATCACGATACCACCGTGTGGTACGTCGGGCTCGATTTAGATGGACGTATCACCTCGAGTCTCGATTTTAGCGCAGATGTTGATTTCCTTTCCATTGGCTGGGGCGTTGATTATATGGCCATTGAACACAAAGGCATTCTGCTCTACCATGCTACCGAAAAACTTTCAATGGCAATAGGTTACAAATTCATTTGGGGAAACTATCCGGTGGACGGCATCAGTATTGGCATAGCACCGGTATTCGATATCATATACCGGTTCAAATTCAGGGGAAAAGAGTTGGAGTTGTTTGAAGATAAAATGTTTTAGGGCAGCATTTGCAAATAGTACTGAGCTATTTGCAAGTCATCTTCATATATAATTTTTATGTTGGTACGTTCACCCGGGAAAAACATCAATTCGTTGCCTGCATTTTGCACTACAGTTGCATCATCGCTTTCATTACCTCTAATCTTTTCATAGCTTTTGATGAGTACTTCTGAGTGGAAAGCCTGAGGGCTTTGAACCATGATGTATTTCGAATTATTTACTGGTATACTGACATCGGTATCCATGCGACGCAATGAGTCGGTTACCGATACATAAGGAATAGCTGAATAGGAATGACCCGCAAGTATAAAACTATTTTCTATAAGTTCAATACTAACTACTGGTCGCACTGCATCATGAACCGCTACCAGACACGGGTCTTTCAAGAAAGCCAATGCATTCTTTACACTTTGGGCGCGTGAGTTGCCGCCAAAGATCTTTTTTATCCCCAACATCCAGGAGTAGGTTTTCTCCAGATTTTTCCATAAATCTATATGTAACTCATTTACACAGATTATTATGTTTTCATCAGGCACTACCTCACGAAAACGCAAAAGCGTTTGTATCACCACCGGATGGTTGTGAAGCATCACAAATTGTTTGGGAATATCAGTTGAGAATCTTTTGCCTGTACCGGCTGCTACAATGATAGCATAATGGGGTAACATACGTTACAAGCCCAGTTTCTTGCGCACAGCAGCTTCCAGATCGTCTTTGCCATCGGTATAGAGCACCATTCCTTTGCTATTGTCTATCACCATGGTGTAACCCAGCTCTTTGGCCACATCATTAATGGTAGTACGCAACTTGGTGCGCCATGGGTCAAACAAAAGAGCTTCTTGAGTCATCATGTCTTTTTGGGCTTCAACTTTAAAATTCTGGAGTTCGGTGTATAAACCTTCTAGGCGTTTTATTTTGCTGTCTCTGATAAGCGGGGGCAAACTATCCAATTGTAGTTTCAATTCTTCGAGATATTGGTTATATTCTTGTTCCTTTTTCATAATATACCCCTCATAGTCGGTTTTGATTTTCAACAGGTCTTTTTCTGCTTCCTTTACCTGAGGCAAATCATTGAGTATTTTATCTGCATTTATATATCCTACAACCTGCTTACGTTGAGCCATTGAAGCTTGTGCCAATAGTATGACAGCCAATAATAATACAATTCTTATTTTCATTTAAATATACATTTTATAATAACAACTAAAATGCCTGTTACAAATACATACTACTGATGCGTTCAAGGCCTTTCACATCCAACAGTGCAATTTTCCTGCCATTGAGTGCAATGAGTTTATCTTGCTTAAATTCAGACAACAAACGAATGACAGACTCTGTGGCCGTACCAACTATATTGGCCAGCTCTTCGCGTGTAAGGTTTATCTGCAAAACCCCACTGCTATCCATATCAAAGGTATCTTTCAGTAAGAGAAGAATTTCGGCCAGACGCTCACGCACAGTTTTCTGGGCTATATTCATGATATATTTGTTGGCATCTCCAAGCTCATGGGCAGTGCGCTGTATGAGCTCCATCGAGAATTCTGAGTTTGTTTTTACCAAATTGAAAAGCGTTTTGGAGGGAATGAAACACAACACAGCATCCTCAAGCACTTTGGCTGTAGTGCAGGCAGCTTCGCCACTGAGTATACTTCGGTATCCCATTATATCTCCTTTTTTGGCAAAGCGTATGATTTGCTCTTTGCCATCAATTCCGGTTTTATACATTTTAAGTATGCCTGAATTCACACAGAAAAACCCATTGGTTCGGTTGCCTTCCTGAAACACAATACTTCCCTTCTTGTAAACACTGCATCTTTTCTCGTAGTTTATTTCATCGAGTTCATCGTTTTTGAGCATCCTGAAAATGGTACCCGAGTGGCGGGCGCATTCTTCACAGGAAGGTATATGAGGTGTGTTTTTCATTCTGAATCAAATTTTAAGTTGCTAATTATATTGAATCTACGATAATAGGTAAGAACATTTTCATCCAAAATTATAAAGAAAATTACAATATATGTACTTATGTACACACAATTATAATTTCACGAATGGTGAGCCGAAATTACGAATAAAAAAATTAATTTTGTAATTTCATAAAATTAAAATGATATAAGTCATGACTGAAAAATCTGTTACCACCTGGAAGGAAAACATGGCGTTCGAAACCGATGTTACCGGCCATAAGTTTATTGTAGATGCTTTGCCCGAGGTAGGTGGCCAGGATTTGGGGCCACGCCCCAAAGCACTGATGCTGTCGGCGCTGGGTGGATGTACCGCTATGGACGTTATTTCCATCTTGCGCAAAATGCGTGTGGACGAAGACATTGCCGATTTCAAAGTACACGTTGAGGGCGACCTTACCGAAGAGCATCCGAAATATTTCTTCAGGGTAAGGGTTATTTACGAATTTACCCCTAAAACAGGCAAAACCTTGCCTTTGGATAAAATTGAAAAAGCCATAAACCTGTCGGAAGAACGCTATTGCGGTGTTGCTGCAGTGTACAAACAAACCATGGAAATGAGCCACCAAATAAAAATAAACGAGGCTTAAACCCAATTCAGCATTGCTTATCTTGATATTGCCTTATACAACAAAAAACCCCGCACTGCTTATGAGTACGGGGTTTTGTATTATTTGTAAAAAATGTTTACAAGAATTTGCTAAACTGATTGAGCATGCGCACATCGTTCTCAAATAGCATACGTATATCGGTAATACCAAATTTGCGCAAAGCCATGCGCTCTATACCAATACCAAAAGCGTATCCTGTATATACTTTGCTATCAATACCCGATGCTTCCAATACATTGGGGTGAACCATGCCACAGCCCAGTATTTCTATCCAGCCGCTGTACTTGCACATGGCGCAACCATTGCCTTTGCAAAACGAACATGAAATATCCATTTCAGCGCTGGGCTCGGTAAATGGGAAGAAGCTAGGGCGTAGGCGTATCTTGGTATCGGCACCAAAGTACTCCTTCGCAAAATACAGCAGGGTTTGCTTCAGGTCGGCAAACGATACGTTTTTGTCAATATACAAACCTTCTATTTGGTGAAACATACAGTGCGAGCGCAGCGAAATGGCTTCGTTGCGGAAAACACGGCCCGGGCTGATGGTGCGAATGGGAGGTTGTTGGTTTTCCATGGTACGCACTTGTACCGACGAGGTATGGGTACGCAGCAGTACATCAGGGGTTTTGGAAATGAAGAAAGTATCTTGCATATCGCGGGCCGGATGCTCAGGCGGGAAGTTCAGGGCACTGAATACATGCCAGTCATCTTCAATTTCAGGCCCATCGGAAATGGTAAAGCCCAATCGGTTAAATATCTTGATGATATCATTCATCACTATGTTTACCGGATGCCTTGAACCCGCAGCATATGACTCAGCAGGCGCACTCAAATCGAGCAGTTGAATGGTATGCTTTGAACTATCTAAGGTATTTTTAAGCTCATCGTATTTGGCAGTAGCCAGTTGCTTAAGCACGTTTAATTTCTGTCCTATTACTTTTTTCTGGTCGTTTGGAACGGCTTTAAAATCGTCGAACAGGCGTGTGAGTTCACCTTTTTTACCTAAAAATTTGATTCTGAACTTCTCAAGTTCTTCGGCTGAAAGCGTTTGAAATGTTTCGGCTTCGGCCTGAAGGGTGGCAATGATATCTAGCATTGTGTATAAAATGATAAAACCTTATTAGGGTGCGAAATTAAAGAATAAATTGCGGCGTGCAAGCCTACACACATTTATTGCACTATTTTTAGTTTCATAGTTACGTTTTGCTTAGGTCTGTCGCCCGCACCTGTGGCAACTGCTCCAATAGCGTCTATTATTTCCAGTCCTTCAACTACTTCGCCAAACACAGTATATTGCCTGTCGAGGAAAGGTGTACCACCAATGTTTTTGTAATCGGCGCGTTGTTGGTCGCTGAATTTGAATCCCATGCGGGTTTCCATCATATTCAGTTCGGCATCGGTGTATTTTTTACCTTGTACTATATAAAATTGCGAACCGGAAGAGGCTTTTTTCGGGTTTACCTGGTCGCCTTGGCGTGCAGCAGCCAATACTCCTTTTTTGTGGTAAAGCAAAGGTGAGAGTTCAGCAGGAACTGTGTAGCTAGGGCCCCCAACGCCCAGCTGAGCGGTAGCACTGGCATTGCGCGAATTGGGATCGCCACCTTGTATCATAAATTCTTTGATCACCCTGTGAAATAGAAGATTGTCATAATAACCTTCCTTCACCAGTTTGATGAAGTTCTCTTTGTGTAATGGTGTTTCGTCATAAAGTTTTATCTTCATGTTCCCCATAGAGGTTTCCAGAATCACGTATGTCTGCGCGTTTGAAGTTTGCATGATGAGCAATAATGATAATGTTATTAAGAAAGAATTGATTTTCATATGGTTCAAAAATTTAGTGGTTTAGAAAGATTTTTTGTGAGAAATTGTATTAAATCAGGTAGTTCTGTTCTTTGAAATACGAGATTATTCCTTCTTTAAGCAATTGTTCTTTGGAATATTCATCCAATTCGGGCAGTGGTTTCAGGTTTTTCCATATAGGCCATTGTTCGCTTGAAACGCCAATTTGTTTGTAATATCCCATATAACTAAGAGCTTTGCAATTGCCAATATAAATGAGCTCAAACTTCTGTTCTCGGGTAAAGTTCTCAAAACCTTTGCCGGTCTCCTGAATACCAATGAGAAAGAGAACAAAAACGATATCAACTTCCACTTTAAATTGTTGCGAAAGTTTATTGCTAAGCTCAAGCCAGTTTTGCCGTAAATCGTTAACCATAACGGAAAAATATCTTTTAATGATGAATCAAATAACGCCAGAAATAAATAAAACGTATATATTGGCTGCGAAATGTAAAGATAATCAAAATTACTGAAATCATAAAAACCAAACTCAATATGAATAATACAAACAACACATGGGCAATGGTTACGGGTGCATCTGGCGGCATAGGTCTGGAGCTGGCAAGGCTGCTGGCTGCCGATGGGTACAATCTGATACTTGTAGCCCGCAGAGAGGCTGTGCTTATAGATATAAAAAGTGAACTGGAAAAAAAGTACAGTGTAAAAGTTCATGCACTGGCTGCCGATTTGGCCATAGAAAAAGAGGTAACAGAACTGATTGGCAAAATTCAATCACTCGGTATTTTTGTAAATGTATTGGTAAACAATGCAGGTGTGGGCGACGCCCTGAGGTTTGATTTGGCCGCACCAGAGAAGCTAAACCAGATGGTGCAGCTCAATATCACTTCACTTACTATGCTCACAAGGGCATTTCTGCCTGCCATGATGGCTGCTAAAAGCGGAAAAATTATGAATGTAGCTTCGGTGGCTGCTTTTATGCCTGGGCCATACATGGCTGTATACTATGCTACCAAAGCATATGTACTTTCTCTTACTGAAGCCTTGGCCGCAGAATGCAACCCATTTGGCATACAAGTAAGCGCACTATGTCCGGGGCCGGTTGACACAGGTTTTGAAGCCGGGGCAAGCACAGGCGGCCTAAAATTGTTTCAGAAATTTAAACCCCTGGTATCGCAAGCCAACGAGGTAGCACTATATGGTTATAAAAGTCTGAAAAAGGGACGTGTAGTAGCTATATACGGAATCATGTTTAAACTCAATGTATTTTTTATGCGCTTCACCCCCCGATTTGCTACACGCAAAATGATTGCCTGGATTCAGGGATAGACAAAAAATATTTGTCATAAATACAAATAAAGGTACTTTTGTGGTACTTGGGCATTTAACTCAGCGGTTTAGAGTGCTACCTTGACAGGGTAGAAGTCACAGGTTCGATTCCCGTAATGCCCACTTCTCCAAATTAATTAGTCAATTGACTAAACTGTTTTTGCACTGCAAAAAATATTATACCATGAACTTGGTGTAAAAATTCGCTCTAGCGTACATGATGGAAAATAATGAGTAGAAAATTTTGGAAATCGCTCATTTTTACTATGTTTGTGTATAAATAAGTTTCATTCACCCCAAACCTATGAAAATAAGGAAACTCGAACTACGCAATTACAAGATATTTCGTGATGTGGCGTTTGACTTTACTGACAACCAGAATAATACACAGCCTGTAATAGTTCTGGCCGGCGTAAACGGCAGTGGTAAAACAACTATTCTTGAACTTATAAAAGACTTACTTTCCGGTAATACGTTGGAAGAAATAAATCCCGATTTTGAGTTATTAGCAGAATTGGATCTGAATCATCTCAAATGGGCCGATGTATTTCTGTCTGAACTTATGTACCGCAAACGTGAATTGCAAAGCACCTTGCAGCACAAAAATGGTATTCTGAATCTGCATTTCAAGCAGAAAAAGAGGCCATTGCGCTCTTTCTCAGACTTTCAGGTACTCATGGAGGTATACAACTTGGTACGGAAGGCAGAAAAGGATAAATCTTGCTTTGTATACCGCTACTCTCAAGACAAAGTTAAAGGGCGCAAGTCTAAAAATGTTTCCGAAAGTTTTCACGAAATTTCTTTCAATACCCACAAGGAGAAAATGAAGGACTTGATACTTAAGCCTATCAACCAGCTTATGTTCAAGAATCGCGATATTCCACCAAAACAGGTTATTGAAAATGAAATATATGCCATCAATAGCATATTCGAGGGGCTGCACCTGAATACCAAGCTGGTAGATATAGAGGCTGAGGAGCTTATATTTTCGAATGTGAACCAACAACGTGTACTTTTTGAAAACCTTTCGAGTGGAGAAAAGCTTATCTATTTTATGGGTTTTTACCTCAACAAACTCACCATCAATCAGTCGGTAATACTTGTAGACGAGCCCGAAGATTCACTTCACCCTTCGTGGCAAAAGCAAATCATCAAGTTTTACACCCGCATAGGCAACAGCAACCAAGTAATAGTAGCTACTCACTCTCCATTTGTAATAGGCGCCGTGAATGCCAACTTTGTGTATCTGCTTAAGTTTGAAAACGAAAAAGTGATAGTATCACAGCCCAAATACAGCAAAGGGCACTCTATACCGTATGTACTATCCGAAATCATGGAAACCGACTATCGCGATACCTACATAAGCACTCTTACCGAAGAGTACCTGATGCTCATACGCGAGAATAAACAAGACAGCGAGCGCGGCCTTGAACTTTGGAAAAGCCTGTCGGACCTTGATCCTAACTCCGAGGAGCGCATGCGAATAGACTTCAGCATACGACGTATGAAAGCCACCGGAAAATAAACCATATCTGCTTGTTTTATATCATTCCCCCTGCCTATAATGAAGCAAATAAAAAAGATAGCCCTCAGCAAACCAGTTGAAAAAGAATTGTCTGAAAAACAAAAACTCATCAATTCGGGTAAAGTGCGCCCCGATTTTAATCTTTCGGGCGAATTGCGCAAAGAAGTACGATCAAAGCTTTTTAAAGCTCAGAAATACTTGTGTGCTTACTGCGAACAACTTATAGACGAGCAAAACTATCACATAGAGCATTTCTTTGAGCAGCACGACTTTCCAAACCGGATATACGATTATTACCACAATTTTCTGGCCTCTTGCCAGGGCGATATTCAACCACTCACCAAAGGCGAAACCTGGGAAGAGAAACAAGAACGCCTGCGCAATATCAGTTGCGGTCACAAGAAAACCCGCGCATACCACAAAAATACCGAGCTGGAATACCAGATGCTACTCAATCCGCATGATAATATAAATAAGTACATTTCATACACCGATGGGTACATACGGCCTTCCGAAATATGTAATCAGGAACAAAAACAAAAAGTACAATATACTGCCAAAAGGCTAAACCTAAGCAGCCAGAAACTCAACAACAGGCGCATAAATGCCATAAATGAAATACTAAGTCAGATGGAATTGCTTTCAGACAATGAGGTGAACGAATATATAACTGACTTACTGGATGTAAACCAAGAACGGATGCCGGCCTTTCATTCAACACTGGCCGATAACTTCGGTTTTTTGCGATAACTACTATTTTAAAAAAAATTCAGGGAAGCAAAATTCCGGCAAGACAAGCCAATACACATTCTCGTTCCTCGCGCTTTTTAAAGCTCTCCCATTGTTCTAAGCCTTCGGGACACACCTTACCCGCCAGAAAATCGGAAAGGTCAGTCGGAAAATTCATTTCCTGCGCCATAGATGTTGTAGTGCCCGTAAAATATGCTTGTACCGTACTGCTAGATAGTAATTCCTGCATAATACCTTCTATCTGGATACGCTCGCTACTCACATTGGCCGACAAAGGATCAGACAGACGTATACCCGCTCTGCTCACTTTGTGTATATTTATAAGGTCTATCACCATAGTACGTAAATATCGCAGCCGCAGCGATACAGGCAGCGCCATGGGCACACGTATGCGTCCCGTTTTCACAGGATGCAGCATATCTTCCTTGTTGAAAGCTATTGCAAAATATATCTCAGATGGAGTTACACTTATCCCTATCGATTTCATGGGCGAATATAGAAAGTGGGTAAAAATAGTGAAATATTATGGAATTACTTGAATATTTGTTAATATTTTTTAGCCATTGTAATTGCTTACTTTCAGCCTATTCCATAAATATAAAGCACTCTGTATACAATTGTATTTCCCAAATAATGTACAATTGGCAAAGAAGTACAAAAATACCATGCTTGTAGAATAATAAATCTGCTTTATATTTGCGCAATTTTAACAAGAAGAAGCTATGGCTGAAAAATTTGCCGAATACAAAGAATTGAATCTTTCGCAGATCAACAAAGAAATTCTCAAATTCTGGGAAAATGAAGACACTTTTCATCAGAGTCTGAAAACCAGAGAAGGAAATCCCGGGTATATTTTTTATGAAGGTCCGCCTTCTGCCAACGGGAAACCTGGTATTCACCACGTAATGGCGCGTACCATCAAAGACATTTTCTGCCGCTACAAAACTCAACAAGGTTTTTACGTAGAACGCCAAGCCGGATGGGATACCCACGGTTTGCCGGTAGAATTGGGTGTGGAAAAAAATCTGGGAATTACCAAAGAGGATATTGGAAGCAAAATCACCGTAGAAGAATACAACAATGAGTGCCGCAAGGATGTAATGAAATACACCGATTTGTGGGAACAAAGCACACACATCATGGGTTATTGGGTAGATATGCCCAATGCTTACATTACCTACGAAAATAAATACATTGAAACCCTGTGGTACCTGCTGAAAGAGCTGTACAATAAGAATCTTTTGTACAAAGGTTACACCATACAGCCCTATTCGCCTGCTGCAGGTACGGGACTTAGCTCACATGAGCTAAACCTGCCGGGTTGCTACCGCGATGTATCTGATACTACTGTTGTCGCACTGTTTACACTTGTACGTGAGCCCAAATCTGAGTTTTTGTATGAAAACGTAGATACCGACAATATTCAGATAATGGCATGGACCACTACCCCATGGACTTTGCTTAGCAATACAGCCCTTACGATGGGCGCCAAAATTCAGTATGTAAAAGTTCGTACTTTCAACCCATATACACACCAGCCTGCTACTGTAGTACTTGCCAAAGAACTTATGAGCAAGTATTTCAGCCCCGAAGGTGAGACATTGGCTCTGGAAGACTATAAGCCAGGCGACAAGAAACTACCCTACAGAATATTGGCCGAATTTCCCGGTGCCAAGTTCAATGGTATGAGTTTCGAACAATTGTTGCCTTACCAACAACCTACCGATGGCGATGCTTTCAAGGTGGTACTTGGCGATTTTGTTACGACAGAAGATGGTACTGGTATAGTGCATACCGCACCTAGTTTTGGTGCTGACGACTTCAGGGTTTGTAAGGCAAACGGCATAGGTTCGCTTACATTGGTAACGAAAGAAGGGCGCTTTGTGGATGGCGTAGGTGAGTTTAGTGGCAGATACGTAAAAAATGCTTACGATACAACTCTGGGTCCGGACGAAACTTCGGTAGACGTTGATATTGCCGTAAAACTGAAACACGAAGGAAAAGCCTTCAAAATAGAAAAATACGTTCACTCGTACCCACACTGCTGGCGTACAGATAAACCCATATTGTATTACCCGCTCGATAGCTGGTTTATACGCACCACTGCGCACAAAGAGCGCATGGTAGATCTCAACAAAACCATCAACTGGAAACCAGAATCTACAGGAACCGGACGATTTGGTATGTGGCTCGAAAATCTGGTAGACTGGAACCTTTCTCGTTCACGATATTGGGGTACTCCACTTCCTATCTGGCGCACCGAAGACGGCAGCGAAGAAATTTGCATCGGTAGCATAGAGGAACTCAAAAAAGAAATGGAAAAAGCGGTGAAAGCCGGTTTCATGAAAGAAAATACTTTCAAAGACTTCGTGGTGAACGATTTTTCGAAAGAAAACTACAATAAAGTAGATTTGCACAAACCATATGTAGACAATATTGTTCTGGTATCTTCAACCGGGCAAGCTATGCGCAGGGAGCTAGATCTGATAGATGTTTGGTTCGACTCGGGTGCCATGCCTTATGCTCAGCTACACTACCCATTCGAGAACAAAGAGAAATTTATCAAATCATTCCCGGCCGATTTCATTGCAGAAGGCGTAGATCAAACCCGTGGTTGGTTCTACACCCTGCATGCACTTTCTACCATGCTTTTCGACTCGGTAGCTTTCAAGAATATCATTTCTAACGGATTGGTATTGGATAAAGTAGGCCAAAAAATGTCGAAACGTTTGAATAATGGAGTTGACCCGTTTGAAGCCATAGAAGCACACGGTGCCGACCCGGTGCGCTGGTATATGGTTACAAATTCGTCACCTTGGGAAAATCTTAAATTTGATATTGCAGGTGTTGAAGAATCGAAACGTAAATTCTTCGGTACGCTTTACAATACATACTCATTCTTTGCACTATACGCCAATATAGATAAGTTTAGCTACTCCGAGGCCGAAGTACCTATGGAACGCCGTCCGGAAATAGATCAGTGGATTATATCGCTACTCAACTCTCTGATAGCTAAAGTATCTACTGAGTACAACAACTACGAACCAACCCGCGCCGGCCGCCTGATACAAGATTTTGTGATAGACGACCTGAGTAACTGGTACGTAAGACTCAACCGCAAACGCTTCTGGGGAGAAGAATACAATGAAAGCAAAATAGCTGCTTACCAGACTCTTTATACATGTTTGCTAACGGTTTCTAAGCTCATGGCGCCTATAGCACCTTTCATGGCCGACCGTTTATACCGCGATATGAACGGACGCTCATCCAAGGAAGCTGCTTTATCAGTGCATTTGGCAAATTTCCCTGCTGCTAATGGTTCTTTTGTAAACAAAGAACTCGAAGAAAGAATGCAACTTGCACAGCAAATCTCTTCTATGGTGCTTGCATTGCGCAGAAAGGTGAATATCAAAGTACGTCAACCACTTACCCGAATAGTAATACCAGTATTGGATCAGGCATTGCGCAGCCAGATAGAAGCTGTGAAAAACATCATACTTGCTGAAGTCAACGTTAAGGAAGTGAAATTCTTAGAAGATACTTCAGGAATAATTGTAAAAAGCATAAAACCGGATTTCAAAGTTGTAGGTAAAAAATATGGCAAACTGATGAAGGATTTATCGGCAGAATTGTCTAAATTTACCCAAGACCAAATAAATAAGCTGGAACGCGAAGGACAAATTGAAATAAGTCTGGCTGGTCAACCCGCGAGCATATTACTCTCAGAAGTTGAGATTTTCTCAGAAGACATACCCGGATGGCAGGTAGCCAACGAAGGCCGCATCACTGTAGCACTCGATGTAAGCATCACCGAAGAACTACGCCATGAAGGTATAGCCAGAGAATTTGTAAACAGAATTCAGAATTTACGGAAAGAACTAGGCCTGAATGTAACTGACAAGATAAATCTTACCATTCAGCATCATCCACAGGTTTCAGATTCAATCAAAATCTATTCATCCTATATCGCTGCTCAAACTCTTGCCAATAGCGTAGAAGTAGTCGCGTCAATTGGCAACGAAGAAGGTGTGAAAGAAGTGACTATAGATGACGAAATTTTGACCCGTATTAAAATAACTCGTTAAGCATTGCGTTATTTCACAAACTGCTTAGCAATATAACTTTAAAAAACATACTTACATGGCTGAAAAAACACGCTATAGTGATGAAGAGCTACTCGAATTCAAAAAATTGATACTAGAAAAGTTGGAAAAGGCTCAAGTAGATTATCATTTGTTGAGAAACGTGATAACACACAACAACGAGAATGATACAGAAGATACATCTCCTACGTTTAAACTGATTGAAGAAGGTGCTTCCATGCTTTCAAAAGAAGAAGCAGGGCAATTGGCGCAAAGACAAGAAAAGTTCATTCAACATCTCAAAGCCGCACTTATTCGTATCGAAAACAAAAGTTACGGAATTTGCCGCGAAACAGGAATGCTTATCTCTAAAGAACGTCTTAGGGCTGTACCACATGCTACCCTAAGTATTGCAGCCAAAAACAATCAGCAAAACTAGTGATTGTGTCTGATTCTATGGTTGTTGATTGATCTGCTTTTGGTATACAAATAGCAGCTAAATATAACTATGGTCTGGCATCACAATAAAAATGATAATGCAAACTCATGTCTAATTTAACTAAATCTTTTCTACTCATATTCACTGTATTGGTGATAGATCAGATATCGAAGGTATACGTAAAAACCCATATGTATATAGGCGAACGTATCACAGTATTCTCAGATTGGGCTTATATTCATTTCACCGAAAACAATGGAATGGCTTTTGGTATCGAATTTGGCGGAGAAGCTGGTAAAGTATTTCTAAGTTCGTTTCGCATAGTTGCCGTTATTTTGCTTACCTGGTATTTGGTAAAGCTATACAAAAAGGGAACCCCCATGAGCATCATGATTAGTTTATCTCTAATTATTGCTGGAGCTGTAGGAAATATAATTGATTCTCTTTTTTATGGTATTATTTTCAACGATAGCTATGGGCAAGTAGCTACATTCATGCCCGAGGCAGGAGGATATTCCAGTTTCTTACACGGACGTGTGGTGGATATGTTATCCTTTCCACTGGTTGAAGGATATCTCCCTGACTGGATTCCGATTGTGGGAGGCACTTATCAAACTTTTTTCAGTCCTATTTTCAATGTTTCCGATTCTTCTATTACCATTGGTGTTTTCATAATTCTCATTTTCCAAAAACGTTTTATGAATATACTAAACGAAATAGATAGTAAACATAAAGCGGCAAATGATCAACCTCTGAAGCAACCGGCATCTACCGACGCTCCTGAAGTCGGGATATAGAGTCGATTAGCAACTGATAAGACTGTTTGTTTAAAGAATCTGATGTCATAGAATGATTTAAAATTTCTATGGCATCATTTTTTTTGCCTTCCTGGACAAGAATTCGAGCCAAAGCCACGTTTGCCCTGAACGAATAAGCATTTATTTTGGCATTATGCAGTTGCATGTACCATTTTTGGGCATCGCTATTTTTTTTGAGTTTTTCGGTGCTACCGGCCATATAAAAAATGGCGGTATAATCTTCATCATCTGCTCTCAAAAGTGTTTTAGCTAAATCGATTACCTCGGAGTAATGCTCATTCAGATATAAAGTCTCTATGCTAATTTCTTCATTATCATCCGATACTGATTTATTTCTTATTTCCTTCTTCTCTGAGTATGATTCTGATTTGGAAACGGATCTATTTTCTTCTAAATCATTTACTTCACCTTCTGCTTCGTATATAACAGGAACTTTGAAATCTTCCTCTAATACTTCTGCCAGATTTATAACGGTAGTTTCTGCATCTTTTTCAGCAATATATGTGATTGAATCTGTAATAATTTTAGTTTCATCGAAAGACACGGCGCTACTTACAGCATGCAATGTGCTGCTTATGATTGTATGATTTTCAGAATCGGTACTTACGTCTTTTGTTATGGGTAAAGAATAATAAATAGTAATGGAATCCCTTGGGCCATTTGACATTAGTTCTGCTAATTGGGGTTTAGACTGGTTGGTAAAGTCACCGGAGAAAATAAACGAAACAATACCCAGAAGTATGGCCACCGAAGCAACAGCCAGCAATACTCCAGGCTGAAACTCATAAGGCTGTGCGCCAGCATATCTTTTGCTTCTGGTTCGAATATCGGTTATGAGTGAAGCAACATTGGAAGAAGCCATCTGTAAATTTGAATCTTGCCTAAGGCCCTCAACAGCATCAGTACAAAACGGACAATCAAGCAAGTGCTTTTCTACGTCGCGTAGTTCTTCCTTGGAAGTGCTGCCCGAAACATATGAACTGATTTGTTTCATAGACAGGCATTTACCTTGTGAGGTGAATAATATTTTTTTGTAGTTATTTTCCATAATCACCACAATATAGATTTGAGGGCTCCTAATATTTGCTTCAAATTACGTTTACCATTTTGTATGTAACTTTTTACATTGTTCAAAGATAAATTTGTTGTTTCAGCAATTTCCTTGTATGATTTGTCGTGAAGGTAAAACAGTTCGATACAAATCCTTTGATCTGTATTTAACTGACTTAATGCTACTTGCAATTTTTCTTCATCTGTTTTATCTGCTTCATTATTGAGATGCATTTCAGGCTGATATTCCACAAAAATTTCCGAATTTTCTAAAAAAATAATATCTTCTCCCTCAAAACGCTTTTGTTGTTTGATTTGAGCCAGACAATGGTTTTTTGCTAAAATATACAACCAACTTTTGAAGAAACTTACGTTTTGAGTAAGAAGCGATTTTATGATTTTCTCAAAAATATGCATCACTGCATCTTTGCTTTGGTCTTCATTGTTGAGGTATTTCAGGCACAAACCATAAACAAGGTGGGTATATCTCACAAATAGCTCACTTACATAAAGCATATCGGTGGTTTCCTGATATAAACGTATCAGTTCCTCATCTGGTAGACCTTGCAAGTTGTTTTTTTTTCTTGCTTTTTTACGCCAAATTTCGAAAGCCACTTTTATAAAGTTTCAAAAGTAAAAAGTAAGAGAAGAATCGAGGCGATATTTATAAGCCGGGAATATCATTGGCTGATAATAAGTGGTGCAAAGAAAATAAAAAATCCACTTAAATATCCAATGACCAATTCATTGGGCTTGTTCTTGTCTAATATCAACAGCGATGATGCCAAAATACTAGCAAAAACTACAACAACCGATATGAGTCCGCTTGTATTGAGCGCATTGCGAACACCTAGGGCCAGCAGCAAACCAGTAAGTGCTCCCACCCCTACCATATGCAGACTTATATTGTAGTACTGTATAATAGCCACTAGTAACATAGTAAAAATAGTAGCAATGATAAGGAAATATGCTAGCTCAGCAGGCAGATTTACCGGTATGCGGGATATGATGTAATAGTTGATATACAACCCAACGGCCACTGACAAAAGATAAATTTGAGTCAGTTTTTTATTGTTGACCTCTATAGAAGAAATTTTGTTGATGCCAGTATATAAAAACAGCATAGTAAGCGGAATGAGTACTGTGCAAATGGCGGTAAGCAGATACATCATACGGATGATACCCGGAACATAGCTTTGCATACTGAGCGGCAGTGCAAGTATGGAATACAAAGCCAACATAGGCATAAGCGCAGGATGAAGAGCATAAGATGTGATTCGGGAAACTTTGTGCAACCACATATTATACCTCCTTTCGTAAACGTGCCACTAAAATACCAAGTTGCTCGCGGTATTTGGCTACGGTACGCCGGGCTATAAGGTAACCTTCTTCCTTCAGAATCTCGGCAAGGCGTTCGTCGGTAAGCGGGCGTTTCTTGCTTTCAGATTCTATGTGTTGCTTCAAAATCCGTTTTATTTCGCGTGTAGAAACCTCTTCACCTGTATCGGTTTGCATGCCTTCAGAGAAAAAGTATTTAAGGGGATATATGCCAAAGTTAGTTTGTATGTGCTTGCTGTTTGCTACCCTTGAAATGGTGGAAATGTCTAAGCCAGTACGTTCTGCTATATCTTTCAAAATCATTGGCTTAAGTTTTATCTCATCACCGGTCAAGAAATAGTCGTGCTGATACTCTATGATAGACTGCATGGTAGTTTGCAGGGTGTTTATGCGTTGTTTTATGGCATCTATAAACCATTTGGCTGAATCCAATTTTTGCTTGACAAAAGTTATGGCCTCCTTTTCGGTATGCGAATGGGTGTTTTTAGACGCGTAGTTTTCGAGCATTGTATGGTAAGTGCGGCTTACATGCAGGTCGGGTACGTTTTGTGAATTGAGTGAAAGTACAAGCTGCCCGTCGTGATTTTCGAGTATAAAATCGGGAATGATTACTTGCTCCGAGCGCGACACAGTTTGGCTGTATGCACTCCCAGGCTTAGGATTTAGCTTTATGACCTCATCTACTGCCAATTTCAATTGCGATTGGCTGAGGTTAAGTCTGCTTTGTATTTTATCAAAATGCTTTTTCGAAAATTCTTCGAAATAATCTTTCAGCAATTTTTTTGCAATGATGAGGCCACTATTTTTAGGGCTGGCCGAAAGTTTTCTATCCAGCTGCAATATGAGGCATTCCTGCAAAGTAGTAGCGCCCACACCAGCAGGGTCAAAAGTTTGTACAATTTTCAGTACATCAGCCAGTTCTTTGTCTTTTACTACTATACCGGCAGTCAATGCCATATCGTCTACTATCGATTCTACATCACGCCGTAGGTACCCATCATCGTCTATATTGCCAATAATGTATTCGGCAATGGTCTTTTCTTGTTTGGTAAGGTTTCGCATGACCAGTTGCTCGTGCATAAACTCGTGAAAAGTGCTGCCTACTGAGTAAGGAAGCTCGGTTTTGCGATCATCTTTGGAGTGGTTGTTGGCTTGCAGGCGATAGTCGGGTATATCATCGTCTTCGTAATAGTCGTCTATAGAAATTTCCTCGTTGGTATTTTCAACATTTACTTCGGTTTCTTCTCCCTGGCTTTCGTCTTCGTCGCCATATTCGGTTTCTTCTACTCTACCTTCTTCGAGCGCAGGATTTTCTTCCATTTCCTTTTTTATACGCTGATCGAGCAAATAGGTAGGTATTTCGAGCAGTTTGATGAGTTGAATCTGCTGCGGCGAAAGTTTTTGAAGTAGCTTTTGTTGTAGTTTTTGTTTCAACATATTCCGAATATATTCCTGTATCTTGATTGATTTCAAGAGCCGAGTTGAACTCTTATCAGTTCAAATACAAATATATTAATTTTGAGTTAATCTGAGGTTTTTCAATAATAAAATAGAGGCAAACCGAAACATTTATATCAGTTTGCCCCTAATCTTGCATTCCTAATGGTTTTACAACCTTATATACTGGCGTGTAAAATAATCTGCAGTGAGTTCTTCTTTGGTAGCATACTCTATGAGTTCGTTCCAATTCAGTGTTTTTCCAGGGGCAAAAACCCTTTCTTTCAAAAATTTACCAACTTCAGGATTATTTACGCAAGTTGTTTCGCAATTTTGTTCTTTAGTTACATTGGCTGCTATATACATTTCGAGCTGCGATGCAAATAACTCGCCTAGCATGTAGTTGTGATATGAACAGGGGGCAGTAGCCAAATGCGATTTGGCTGCCCAGTCTGGTGCATTGCGCATAGCGGGCATATTCAGAAACTGATATCGTTTTACGAGCTCCCACCAAAGTGCATTCAGGTCTTGATCCGGATTTTCATACAGACCGCGTTCAAAACGATATACAACCTGCGCCCAACGGCTGAAAACAAACTTATCGAGCCTGATATATTTGTTGCCGGTAGCTTTTATCAAATCCGCTTCCTCTTGCGAAATACCAAGTGTTTCCTTCATCCATGCTGGGCTGGCGGCAAACCTTGAAAATAAAGTAGCTACAGCATCGGCTGTGAAGAAATGTGAAGGTGTGCGGAGGGTATAAGGAATTTCTTTTGAGATATTGCTATAGTATGCCCCAAACCCGCACTCATATAGCAGTTTTTTCATCGATTGATAATTGTTTTGCACGTTGAGCAGAATACGCACATCGCCTTGGCGGTCTATGTCCGTGGTAAAACCAACTTGGCTTTTACCAGGTTTTTCAAACAAGTCGCTTTTATCTAACACGTTTTCAATTGGTAAGCCAATGCCAGTATAAAACTGGTTTGCCATGGCAAGTATATCTTTGTTTTTATAAATAGAATCGAAGTTATAATCGTATATACGTGGTGCATTTTGGTAAAATAAATCCTGGTAGTGCCAAGGCAATAAGTTTTCTTTTGCAATGTTGTGGTACTTAGCCAGATATTCATCCATCTCAGATTTAAGCTGTGAATAAGGTCCTCTGGTCAGAATATCCAGTTCATCGTAAAGTTGTTGTATATCGTCGGGATCCTGGTCTGAAACCAATAAACTCATTTCCCAATAATTGGTATATCCGAGTTGTTGGGCAGCTCCATTGCGCATTTTTATGAGTTTTATAAGGTCGGTATTGATTTCCTCGCCAACTTTTTTGCTTGCTTCCCATACTTTTCGAAGCAAGTTTTGGTCAGTAGATGATTTAAGAATAGTTTCAATTTCGCTGTTTGTAAGTGATTTATCATCCACGTTTGCCCTAAAATTTGCCATTTTCTTGGCAATTTGATTTTCGAGCATAATGATTTGTACCAAAGTATCTTCATTTAATTGGTAGGGTAAAAACTCATTATACAGCACATTGAGCTGTCTGCTAAGAATCGAATCCTTTACGAAACCACTTTCCTTCAAACTTTTGAGTTTATTAAAACTTTCTTTGTTCGAATAAATTTTGGCAAGTGTAATTTCGAGCTTCGCGGCTTTGGTGTAATCTTCTTCTGAGCCACTCACTGCGGCATCAAATTTGGTAGTATTCAGTTCTTTCATTACCGGAATTATTTTGGATTCATATTCCGCAATAAATTCTGAAAGTGAATCTTGAGCTTGTTTTACATTGGGATCGCCACATGAGGTGCCCATAAACAACACCCAAAACCAGGCAGCTATTCCAAGCAAGTTAGAAATAGGTCTAAAGTTTTTCATATTATATATAAGTTAGTCTGATGTAATTTTATCTATTACCAAATATATAAATAGCGTGAACAATAAAAAAATTATAATTGTGCTCAGAAATGGCTTGAATATGCATATATTGGTGCCTGGCTTCCAATTACAAATTATCTGAATTGCTGATATATTCATAAGTCACATCATATGAATCATATACAATGCGTTATAAGTAAGTATGAAAGTTTATTTATATTCATATGTATATGAATTTTAAAATACTATTCGTAATTTGATTGCGTTTAATAAAAAAAATATAAATGCTATGCGACTATTTTTAACACTTATTGCTGCTTTAACCTTCACCGCTACTACTATGGCTCAGACCAACGAATACGGGACTTCCCAATCTTATAATAAGTTTGGCTTCAATTTGTTTGCACATATGCCCGCTAGTGGTAATCAAGTCATTTCGTCGTTCAGTGTATATAGTGCGCTGGCTATGACCTATGCTGGTGCAAGCACTGTAACTGCTGCAGAAATGGGCATCATGCTGGATGCTGATACCATAACAGAAGTCTTTTTTGAGAACAACAAATCTCTCATTGACAGGATTTTACAAAAAAAAGAAGTTGAAATAAATATAGCTAATGCTACATGGTTGAATAAAGATTTTAACCTTGAAAAAGATTTCAAAAAGGTATCTGAAGAATATTTTCAAGCCAAATCGCAACAATTGAGTTTTGAAACACCGGAAAGCATGCTTGAAAGTCAAAACATTATAAATAACTGGGTTTCAAAGAAAACCAAAACAAAAATACCGAATCTGATTAAAGACGGAATGTTATCGAAAGACACAAGACTTGTCTTAACCAATGCTATATATTTTAAAGGCGATTGGGAAATGCCTTTTGCAGAAGATCAAACAATGGTAGACACTTTTTTTACTGGCCCAGAAGTTATGAAGCAGACAAAAATGATGCATAGTGGAGGTCAGTTCTATTATTATTCCAATGATAAATTCAGTGCTGTTTCATTGCCATATCAATTGGGCGAATGCATGATGCATATAGTATTGCCAAACGAGGCTATGTACGATTCACTGAATAGTTTTTTCACTTATAAGGACTATAAAGAAATGATAGATAGCCTGCAGAAATCAAACGTAAAAATGACTTTGCCCAAATTTAGCTTTGAGTCTGAAAACGAAATGAGTGAATACCTGAAAATTATGGGTATGCCATCAGCATTCGACAATGCTGCCGATTTTTCAAAACTTACCGGTACTAAAGATACCCGTATTGATAAGGTTTTTCATAAAACCATCATCGAAGTGAATGAAAAAGGCACGGAGGCTTCAGCTGCAACCGCTGTAGTAGTGGTTCGCAAAACCACCATTCGCATGGAAAATAAAGAATTCAAAGCCAACAGGCCTTTTTTGTTTTTTATAACTGAAGCAGCTACCGGTACAATACTTTTTATGGGAAATGTACTAAACCCCTGAAAATGAATTACTCGATCAGTAGCTCAAAACTATTGACCAAAGTCTGATAAGAAAAATGTAACCTGGCAATGTCCAGGTTCTTTTTTGCTATATCTGCCGCATAGACTTTGTCTGTAAGCATAAGCTCAAGTTCTAAAATATTTTTGACAGTTACTTCGTGGTCAGGCAACTCAATGAGATGTATGCCTTTGCTCAAAAAATCGTTGTGTAACGACGGTGAAAAGTTACTTACAACCATAGGTTTCTGATGCAAAATAGCCTGCAAGATATAATTGCCCGATGACTCGAATGTGGGTAAAAACAAGATGGCATCAGATTCAATGTAAGCATCCGCCATAGTGTAACTTATACCCGGTCCGGTAAGCATTCCTTTTGCATTTATACCAGCGTAGGCAAATAGCACCTGATTTTCAAGCTCCAGGGTACGAATGGTAGCCAATACATTCTTGAAATACAAGCTATCTGTATTTTCGAAAGATGTATGCGTAATCACCAGTTTTATATCTTTATTATTCAGTACGCGCAATATCTCTAATGCTGTTTCGAATCCCTGATTTGGTGCCAATGGCTGCGGGAAGAGTAAGATTTTTTGCCTTTGATGCACCGAGAGTTCATTTCTTAGAATTCCTCTATTGAAATTACGTTTGTTGGCATTTTCAAAATTGAGTACATAAGGAATGTAGCTAGATTTTAGCCCAAAATTATCGCCCAAAAATAGCTGAGTATGAGTGTTGATGCATATATGCTTGATATACTCCGATTTGAAAGGAATCTGAAAATCCATAAGCTGATTTATGATTTCGTAAGGGCTGATGAAGAGTTCGTAGTTGTCCCAGAAAAAATCATGCTGATGAGCCCAAATTTCAATTTTCCAGTCGTCGATTTTTTTGAACAAAGCCAGAGTAAGAGCCGGATGAATGGGTAAAGAAGTACAATTTTCAATGACCAACACATCGGGTTTGCTTTTTTTCATCCATTTGTCCAAATCCATAGCCAGCAAGTTTGAAAAACTTTCGAGATGAAACAAAATATCATCAGGAGGCTCAGTCGGATTCACAAAAGCATTGATTATATCCCATTGTGTGCTCGGATGATGAATACTCAGGTTTGGAAGTACTTCAACGCTACAGTCTTTCAGCCCCGAAGCACTCACTTCGCCGGCGAGCACTGAAATACGATGTCCCATGAAACTAAGCACTGAAATCCAATGCGTAATCTGCTCCGAAACGGGGTCGTATTCTACCAAACGAGGAGTTAAAAAAGCTATATGCATAACAATAAGTGCTTGAATAATTAATAACAATATAGACATTATTCTGTATAATACCAAAATATAATGTTGTGTACAGCAGAAACACAATTGAGTAAAAGTATGCATATATAAGTCTCATATATAGAACTATACTATAAAACCCCAAGGCCAGGCCACAGACAAATTTTTAAAGAGGAAGCATTGTAATTTTTCAACATAAAATACGTATCTTGGTGCGAAATTGGTGAAACAATACATTCACCTGAAATAATTAAATAATTTGGTATAGTTTTGGCATTGTATATCGTTTAAAAACTTATACAATTCCAAGAGTTTACCAATGCATAAAAACAGCACTTTTGTGATAGAAAACTTGAATGCTACCGTACAATGAGAAACCTGTTTAGGATATTAAAAATTCGGATCAAACTCGTAATAGCCTTTACGTTGGTCGCGGCAATTGTGTTGTTCATGGGAATCAGGCAATACAACGTTCTGTTTATCATTGGAAAAAACCAAAAAGAACTTATCAATATAGTTGAGCTCACGAAGGCAATAAAAGATCTGAAATATACCATTGCCTACCAGAATCAGCTCTCACAGTCTATACTTGAAACTTATGATACAACTCGTTTGATAGATGTAAAAAGGAGGATACAGAATGAACAACTCAGACTGGCGCCCAATTTTGATTTGGTGCTGCAAATCACCAATACAGATAGTACTAACGATGTACAAATGCAAAATTTGAGCAGATATGTAAAAGATGCTAAACTGATATATGCATCTCAGTTTTTATCTACCATAGACTCACTTTACAACTACCAGCGCAACTTAATACTCGGAGAATCGGCCAGTGATATGACCGGAAATAATTCATCAATTATCAGTGGCTTTCTGCCCGGTTTCAGAAGGAGTGAAACCTCGCTTACGCCCGATACCATGACTCGTGCTGCCTTCACCCCATCAGTTGCTGAATATGCAAGCAATGAAGAAACCAATGAGATAAAAAGATCTTTGGAAAAGTACTCTTTTCAGATAATTGATAATTTTAACCAAAGCGAAACCATCATCAATAAACTGATATTAGCATCAGGACAACATACCGATGATACCATAAATTACTATAACTCAACCGCTTTGCTTGTATCTGTAGTAGGGCTGCTTATAGCATTGCTCATAGCATGGCTTATCTCAAAAGATCTTACATCGCCAATTCAGTTGCTCAAAAATAGTATACAAAGATTATCTAAAGGTGAGCTCCCTGAAATACCCAGTCCAAAAAACAGAGACGAAATAGGCGATATGTCTGTACTTTTGTCGCAAATGGTAACAGGACTGACAGATACCGCAAGGTTCTCGCTCGAAATAGGGAAAGGAAATTATCAGGCAAGTTTTAATCCGCTCAGCGACAAGGACATACTTGGCAATTCACTGCTTGATATGCGTAAAAGCTTGAAAGAAGCAGCAGAAGAAGAACACAAACGCAAGGAAGAAGACACCAGACGCAATTGGGCAACAGAAGGTTTTGCTCAATTCAGCGAGATACTGCGCCATCAGGGTGGAAACATAGTATTTTTGGCCGAAGAACTCATTAAAAAACTTGTCAAGTACCTAGATGCTAACCAATGTGGAATGTTTCTCATTGAAAATGAAAATCAAGCAGACGAGCACCTGGCACTTATAGCAGCATTTGCATACGATAGAAAAAAATACTATCAGAAAAAAATAAAACCAGGCGTAGGCCTTGTTGGAACAGTATTTATAGAAAAAGGTACTATTTATCTGGAAGAAATTCCTGATGACTATATAGAAATAGGAAGTGGACTTGGTAGCTCAAACCCGAATTTCCTCCTACTCGTACCTATGCGAATAGACGAAAATGTGCTTGGTGTAATAGAAATAGCCTCATTCAAAAGCCTGGCACCATATCAGATAGAATTTGTAGAAAAAGTAGCTGAAAGCATAGCTTCTACTTTTGCCAATATTCGTATAAACGAGCGCACAGCATTGTTGCTTGAGCAATCGCAACGTCAAGCAGAAGAAATGGCTATACAAGAACAGCAACGCCAAAAAAGCATTAGAGAGCTCCAACAAACCCAATTTGAAGCACTTAAAAGAGAAGAAGAAATACGAATTGAACTAGATAAAGTAATATCGCAAAGTTCGGAACAGAAAAGCAAACTCACCAACATCGAAAGTGAAATAGAAGAGGTGAATTTTTCACTGAAAACCGTTCAAAGCGAGCGAGAACAATTCAAGAACTTTATATATGATATCATTGCTGCTTCAACTGAGGGCGTGCTCATTATTAATAGCAATGAAAAAATTGTATTTGCAAATAAAGCAGTATCTGATATATGGGGAGTACTACCTAGCGATCTCATAGACAAAAACGTAAGAGTACTAACCGACGATGATTACCTGACTACCCTTATGCGCACTCAGTTTGAAAAAGCATTGCTCGTACCGGTCGAATTAAGTATCATAAAAGGCGATCAATCAAACGCGACCATTACCCTAAAAGCATTATTAGACAAAACATCAACAGAGAAAAGATACATTTGCTTCATACGCGACTTATCTCATATACATAATTTGGAAACCAAGTTGCAACATGTAGCAGACAACCTTCGTGCCCGCGATTTGGAGCTGGATTCGCACAAAGAACGTATAAATCAGTTGATAGCTCAAGGCAGTGGTAATAAATCTTTGGACCAGATTCAATCTGACAATGACCTACTTATAAACTTTAACACGGAACTTATTACAGAAATTGACATAATAGACAAACAGCACAAAGCCATAGTAGATTCAGCCAATAAATTTTATTCAGAAATACGTAAAGGCGCCCTTGCAGGAGACCTTACCGATTTTTTCAATGATTTAGTAAAGCTTGTAAAAGAAAACTTTAAATTCGAAGAAAAATGGTTTCAGGACCTCGAATACGAATCGCAAAACGAGCATAAAAAGCTGCATAAAACCTTTGCCCTCAAATTACTCGAATTCAAAGATCTTTATAAAAAAGGCGACAACGGAGCACCTTTTGAACTCATGAAGTACCTGAAAGAATGGTTATACACCCATTTTTCACAAACAGACAAAACATACGTTCAATTATTCAAAGACAATGGCGTATCATAATCCATGAAAAAACACGTTAATTATAGCATATCTCTCAAAATCAATATTATCCTGCTATTGCAGGTTATATTCATACTAGCTATCTTACTAGGCGGGTACATGATATCTATGAGTGAAAGCCAAAACTCAATACTTATAAGCACTATAAGTCGTATAAAAACTAATTCACAGAAAATTGCACTTTTAGCTGAACTTGCGGTAGACAATAAGCTCTCTGCTAAAGACGATTTGCAGGAAATTATTGACAAAAATCAAAAACTCTTTCATTCGTTTGTCAAAAAAACAGAGTCGGATAGTAAACACCAAACCCCAGAAAATGAATTCCACTTTGAGGTACACGAACAAATAGCTATCGATAGCCTAAATTCACTTTGGATGGAATATAAATTAATGGCAGAGAATATTATAAGCTTGCCACTTTATGTTGACAAAAACATTACTCGCCATATCACTGATTCAATTGGAAACTCACTCAATACATTTGAAGTAAAAACTGAATTCAATCCGATTGTAATGCAATCAAAACAATTTATAGAACAGAAAAGTGATGACATGCTTTACCGCAGTGATTACATCATAGGAATGCAACTAAACAAAATATCAGTACTTCAGCAAAAATATCAGTACTTCAAATATTTCATGCTACTATTAAGTATTCTAACCACTATTTGGGCTATATTTTGGGTACGTAACAATGTATTATTCAGAGTTGTGCGACTTGCAAAATATATGGAGAATGCAGCCACCGGTCTGTTAGAAACCATTCCGAGAACTACCATAAACGACGAAGTAGAAAATGTTGGACAATCATACAACGATTTGATAAATAAACTCAATGCTATAAACACCTACATAAAAGAACTTAGCAAGGAAAATTACAATTCAGACATACAAACCATTGAAACACAAGATCCAATATGGAAATCAATAGAACTTTTGCGTATAAACCTGCTAAATTCTAGAAACGAAGAAAATAAACGTAAAGAAGAAGACTTTTTGCGCAATTGGGTAAATAACGGTTTGGCACAAATTGGCGACATTCTGCGCCAAAACAATGAAAATATTGTACTCTTAGGTGATACCATACTCAAATTTTTACTCAATTACATCAACGCACAACAAGGTGGAATCTTCCTATACAACCCAGAACGAAGTAAAGACACCCTGGATCTTCTCACCACTTTTGCTTATGGAAAGCGTAAAATGCTTGAAAAGAAAATAAAATTGGGACAAGGCCTTATCGGAATTTGTGCATTAGAAAGAAATACTTTGCATATAGACAAAGTTCCAGAAGATTATTTTGAGATATCGAGCGGATTTGGTGGTACCAAACCGAACAGCCTGCTTATAGTTCCGCTTAAAATGGAATCAAACCTACTGGGGGTTATCGAATTGGCATCCTTCTCTGAGTTCAAACCTCATATCATTGAGTTGGTCGAAAAAAGTGCTGCAAGCATTGCGCTTACTTTGCAAACTGCCCAAAACAATATTCGCACAGTAAAACTGCTAGAGCAATCTCAAATACAAGCAGAAGAATTGAGCAATAGAGAAGCTGAATTCAAGAAGATCATATATGATATGAAAACGTTTCAGGAAAGAGCCGAAGCTCGTGAGTTGGACCTTAATAGTACACTTCACGCCATTGACAATGCTCTTGGTATGTTTGAACTCAACAATCAGGGTCAATATTTAAATTACAACCAGCTTTATTTATCAACCATTGAAGCAGATGGTAGCAACCTCAAATATTTATATCACAAAAATTTAATAGACACAGACTACTACGAAACACCATATACACAGGTTTTCAATTTTATGCAAAAAGGAATGGCATTTCAACGAGAGTCGAGGTACAAAACAAAATCAAATAACAATGTATACCTGCTCGAATACTATACTCCTGTGATCAATGCCAATGGCGATCTTATCAAAATATTGGTGCTCACTACAAATATTTCTAAAAATAAAGAACAAGAACAGTGGTTGCTTAGCCGAACTCAAGAAATTGAAAAGCAAGACGACGCCATGAAGCAAAACTTTGAAGAAATGATGCAAGTTCAACAAGAATTGGTTGAAAAAGAGGATCTTTACAAAAAACAACTCACCGATGCCTACGAAATGATTGCAGAGTTGAAAAGAAAAAAAATGGAATGATTATACAATGTTAATCAAAGCATTTCGTTCGTATAGGGTCGCAATATATTCCCCTGCTATATTTAATAACTCAAATAAGTAACTTAACAATGAAACGAAAACTAATTCTAAATGTACTTATAGCACTTATAGCTATATACACAATTGGTTGCGGCAATAGTTCCGATACCAAAAATGCTGAAAACACTGAGGTAACTGACGAATTTGCAGAAGCCGAAGACGATTTTGGCCAAACATTCTACCGAATTCCTGCTCCGGAAGAAATGTTTACTTTTGTCAAATCTGGCAATCTAAATTATTCTTCTAATTTGCTGAATCCTACTACAAACATCGATAAGTATATCGACACCCGCTCAAAAGAATTGAATTTTGGAGTATACGCTGCCGATTTGGCTTATTCTGCTGCTTTTCACGAATTTCAAGGTTCACTTCAGTATATTGATGCTATCAAAAAACTTTCTGAAGCCATTGAAATTTCTGCTATTTTTAACGAAAGCCTCAATGGCCGTATTAAAAATATCTTTTCTCATCAGGATACATTGGTGAATGTAACAAATAGCACCTACAACCGCATAGTAAACCACCTAGAAGCCAATGATCGTGGAAAAACCCTCGCTCTCATCAGTGCAGGTGGATGGTTGGAAAGCATCTTTATAGTTACTAACCTTGTTTCAAAATATGATCCTAAAAATCCTACCATTCAGCAGATTGCTGATCAGAAACTTACATTTGAAAACCTGATGCTTTATCTTGAACAATATAAAGATGACCCTTCAGTAAAAACTACCATCGACGATTTGCAAGGGATTCAAAAAGTATTCTCACAACTCGAAACTGAAAAAGTAGAAAATCAAAACAGCGGCACAGGTAAAGGTGATGTCATACTTTTAGGAGCCGGTAGCAGAATCAAAATTACCAAAGAGCAATTTGAACTACTCAAATCTAACATCACTTCTGCCCGAAACAAAATAACTGGTAATACATCTAATGCATAATTTGAAAGATCTCATGAACATGAAAGCAATTAAACTATTGGTTTTTATCTTTTTCCTCCCTGTTACAATTTTTGCACAAAATTGCGCAGATTACCTTACCGTGCAGCCAATACGTCCAGGGTATGATTACAATGCCCTATCTAAAAGCGGCACCGTAAAAACCGGAAAAAAATATAAATTCGTATTCAACCTCAACAAAGGCAAAGTATACAGATTCACCTTCCACTCATCTTCAGGGCTAAACAATGGTGCCGAATTTACTATTACCGACCAAAGTACCGGCCAAGCAATCCTCTTTCTGCCCGGACAAGTTCCCGAGCCTGTGCTGGAAGATGTACAATATGATGATTATGGCAACGTAATTGAAAAGAAAACAGAAACGAAAGAGGTGAAACAATACGTTTCAGCCCCGGGTTCTCTATTCAAAAACGTTCTGAAAGCAGAATACGTAAACGATAAACTGTCGTATCCATATTTCGAATTTAAACCCGTAAACTCGCTAAACCTGGAAGTTGTAGTTGATGTACTCCCACTCGATGATGGCTCTATCAAACAAGGTTGCCTCGGAATACTGGTACAAGATAAAGATACCGACGACGAATTTAGTTCACTGTAATACAAGTACTTGTAGAATTATTCTCAAGTTTCTTTTATATAAAACCTCAGGCCCCGATTATAGGAAAGTCTGAGGTTTTTGTTTTATGATTACTAAGTATTTACAATTCTACACCTAGAAATGTATGAAATTTGTAATTAAAGTTATTTTATACAACGCAAAGTACTAATTTTGTGCACCAAATATTATATAAAATGAAAGAAAAGAAGGTATACCTTACCATTATTGCAATCCTGGGCTTAGCCATTGTGTTTCTTATTTACTTCATGATGCAGCAAAAGCAAGTGGCCACTGAAGCCATGGCCGAGCTCGAAAAAACAGTTTCGGAGAAGACCGATGTAACCAATGAACTAAACGGACTGCTGAATCAGTATGAAATGCTAGAAACCGACAACGATAGCCTGAATGCCAGACTGGGCATGGAATCGGAAAAAATAAAAGAGCTGCTCGAGGAATTGAAAACAGTAAAGTTCTCGAACAAACAACAAATTGAACAATATAAGAAAGAGGCTGAAACACTGCGCAATATCATGCGTAGTTATATCAAGCAAATAGACTCGCTCAACACCCTCAATCAAAACCTGGTGGCTGAGAATACCGAAGTGAAAGAAAAATACCAATTGCTTACTAATGAAAAGGATTTGGTAACCAAACAAAAGGATAGCCTCGTAGGTCAGGTAGCCGAAGCTGCGTCGTTGCGCGTGGGCAGCTTAACGGTGACAGCACTCAGCAAGCGCGACAGCGAAACCAGTCGTGCTGAGCGAGTAAAAACTATACGTACCTGTGTGAATGTGAAAGAAAATTTTATGGCTCAAAAAGGAACACGCGATATATACGTACGCCTGTCGCTACCAGATGGTACCATATTGCTGCAAAGTTCCGAAGACTTATTCAACTACGGTGGCGAAATGATAGCCTATTCGGCTACCCGCCCGTTTGATTTTACCGGTGACCAATCGCAAGTATGTGTATTTTACAAACACACTGGCGAAGAACTGAAACCCGGCGTATATAAAGTAGATGTATTTATTGAAGGAAACAGGCTTAGCAGCGCTTCATTTGAGCTCAAATAATAAGAAAAAATAATTGCAAAAAAGTCCCAATACATTACATTTGCAGCCAAAATAAGGCGGGGTGTAGCGCAGTTGGTAGCGTGCTACGTTCGGGACGTAGAGGCCGTGTGTTCGAGTCACATCACCCCGACAATACTTTCAAAAATATAAAAGCGAGGTCAACTAGTATTAGTCGATGACCTCGCTTTTATATTTTATAGCTACTACAAATAGCCTATTTTAGGTAAAACTTTTTAGATATTTGCTCGCCTCCGACCTTAGCCTGCAAAATATAAAAGCCTTCGCTAAATTGGTGCAAAGGAATAAGGAATGAGTCGGTCGGCATAGTGCGGTTCACACCGCTTATCAGGCTTTTCCCATTCATATCTATTATTTTCCACTCTTCAAGTCTGGCCTGCCCATGCATTTCTATTTGCAATTCATGGTTGTTTATTAAAATGATTAAGTTATTAGCAATATCGTCTAGTCCGGTTACTTTTGAAATACTTCCTTTGGCTACAAGGTCTGAATTGGGATCAAAATTTACCTGCTCTACGGCAACATTCAGATTTATAGTATATTGCTGACCCGCAGATGTATTGTGCAACCACAACACAGAATCGAGCCCGGGTGCTTGAACCCGAATAGGAACTTTCATTTCAAAATAATTGACTGAAGAGTGCGACTGATTCTGAAGGATTGTAACTTTGAGCTGTGTACCGCTCACCCACCACTGAATATTATAAGTAGGATATCCCTGACCGTAAATCCAGTCATTAAAAAATTCAGTAAGGGTAGTATCGCCTGCAACTTCCATATGCTCTCTCAAATGAGCAGTGAGGGCAAATCCATTTGCAAGATCTTCATCGTGGAGATAATTTCTAATCCCTTTGAAGAATGATGTGTCGCCAACCTGTGTGCGCAACATATGTAGCACCATAGCCCCTTTGTTGTATGAAAGACGACTACTAAAAATGCGATCTACGCTTGCAGTATCTAATACATACACCGAGCCGGTTGACTGGGAAGTAATATTATTGATAAGACTCCGTTTCCAGTCGTTGAAACTGTAACTTTGCATACCAGCTTCAACAACCAGACCATCCGAATAGGTAGCAAATCCTTCGTTGAGCCAAATATCTTGCCAGCTACCACAGGTAATATAATCGCCAAACCACTGGTGAGCAAGCTCATGCGATAGCAAACTCAAACCAAAAGAGCTCACGAAAGTCATGGTTTGGTGTTCCATTCCACCACCCCAACCAAACTGAGCATGCCCGTATTTTTCATTTATAAAAGGATAAAGCATGTACTTATTGTTGAATAATTGCAATGCCGGAATAAGCGCTTTGGTGCCGTTTTGTGCAGTACTTAGGTTTTCAGGAAATACATAATTGAGCATCAGCAAAGAGTCGTTATCGCCATACGGAATATAATCACTATAGACTGAATAATTTGTTACTGCAATGGCCACCAAATAAGCAGCAATTGGGTAGCGATGTTTCCAATGTGCAGTACGCCAGCCATTAGTAGCCACATCGGCTATAAGCAAACCGTTAGAAGCACCACGGTACTGTTCGGGAGAAGAAATAAAAATATCTATGGAGTCAGTCTTGTCGGCCAGATTTTGGCGTACAGGCCACCAGTCTTGGCATCCGTAGGGTTCAGAGAGTGTCCATACTATAGGCGCACCTGCATGTGTGCTTTGCTCAAAACTTCCAAATCCGCTATTGAAAGGCTGTCCATGATAGTATATTCTCACAGAATCAGATCCGGTGAGTGTATTTGGGTATTCCACCATTACTTTCTCATCTGTACGTACAAAATCAATTTTAAGATTTCCACGCATCACACTATCTACTATCAAGCTGCTTTTTAGATCGAAATCTACAAAAGTAAGAGCATTGCTAACAGGCTTAAACCAATGGTTTACATGTCCGCTGATGTAGTATTGAGACGGATCAATTGTCCAAAAGGCTTGCGTATAATATACATCCACCGGATTGTAATCGGCTTGAACACTTTTGAGGTGTAGATGTTTTTGGCAAGAATGCACATTATATTCCGACACCTCCGGAACTTGTGCAATAGCACTGAATGCCAATGAATAATAGAATAATAGGGTAAATAATTTTTTCACGAAAACAGGTTTTTAATGTTAATTATAAAAGAAACAAAGGTAATGGGTTTTAAATAAAAAATAAAATTTGAACATTTGAGGATTGGAAACATAATAATTCATTAAAACACTTCTTAATCATGAAACACCCTCAAAAATTCGGATTTTACCTTTTGGTAATCTTACTATTACAAATCTCACCCAATCTTATGTCTCAAGATAAAAGTACTTATCAACGCCCCCCGGAGCACCTGGCCTCACTTTTTGAGGCAGCCGAAACGCCTATTGTATCTGTAAACAGACAGAGCAGTTTTATGTTATTGCTCGAAAGAGCCGGAATGCCAGGTATAGCAGAAGTTTCGCAACCTGAACTGCGCCTTGCAGGCTTACGCATAAATCCGGCCAACAATGGCCAATCGCGCGCCAGCACGTATGCAGGTTTAATGTTTAAGAACATGCTTACACAAGAAGAAAAGCGGCTGAGTGGACTGCCTGCCAATGCTGCCATAGACAATGTGAGCTGGTCGCCCGATGGTGAAAAAATTGCTTTTACCATAAATCAGCCAAGCGGACTTGAGCTCTGGTATGCCGATACTAAAACGTTTACTGCCCGCAAACTTACTGAAGCACTGGTAAATGATATATTTGGCGGCAATCCTTATAACTGGTATGCCAACAGCAATGTATTGCTCGTGAAAATGATAGACAAAAACCGCGGCTCTGCTCCAGTGGCTGCATTGGCACCTGGCGGTCCTATCATTCAGTCAAATACCGGAGGCGAAGCACCAGTACGTACTTACCAAGATTTGCTAAAAAATAGTTACGACGAAAATGTGTTTGAATACTATGCTACCAGCGTGCTTACCAAAGTAGAACTTAGCGGTACTCAAACAGCCATTTCAGCCCCGGGCATGTTTGTTTACGCACAACTCTCGCCAGATAACAATTACCTGATGACGGCTTACCTCAAACGTCCGTTTTCTTATATAGTACCTTTCAATAGGTTTCCTATGACTTTTGAAGTATGGAACGCTGCAGGACAAAAAGTATACACCATATACGAGGTTCCTCTCACCGAAAATCTGCCCAAAGGCTTTGATGCAGTGCGCACAGGCCCTCGCAGCATAGTATGGCGTGCCGATGCACCTGCAACACTTGCTTGGGTGGAAGCACTCGATGGTGGCGATCCAAATGTTGCTGCCGATTTTCGCGACCAGATATTTATGTCTGCAGCTCCGTTCACTACCAAACTATCTGGCCCAAAGCTTAAACTTCGCTTTGCAGGTTTCGAGTGGTTCGATGGTAATTTGGCTCTCACCTTCGAAGGGGACTGGAAAACCAGAAAAAGTGTTACAAGCAAATTTTCACCAGATAATTTGAATGCCGGTGTAACTGAAATATTCAACCTCAACTCTGAAGATGCTTATGCAAATCCGGGCGATTTTCAGACTACATACAATGCATTTGGCCAAAGCGTATTGCTAACACCCGACAATGGTAAAACCCTCTATCTGATAGGCATGGGTGCATCACCCGAAGGGAATAAACCTTTTATTGATGAGTTTAGTATGGCCACCAAAAAAAGCAAACGCCTGTGGCAATCGAAAGCCCCATTTTATGAAATTGCTTGGGATATAGTAGATTTGAAAAAATCATTGGCCATCATTCGTCGTGAGTCTAAAGATGCCAATCCAAATTTTTACCTCATCGATTTTAAAAAAGGCAAAGATATAAAGGCTTTGACCGCCTTTGCTCACCCATATCCTCAACTCAAAGATGTGAAAAGCGAACTCATTCACTACCAACGTGCCGACGGTGTAAAACTAACAGGAAAACTGTATCTACCTGCTGGTTACAATAAGGAGAAAGATGGCCAACTACCGGTGCTTATGTGGGCTTACCCACAAGAGTTTAAAAGTGCTGATGCTGCCGGACAAGTGCAAGGCTCTCCTTATGAATTTCTGCGCCTCAGTCCGCATAGCCCGCTTTATTGGGTAGCCGACGGATATGCAGTATTGGACGATCCTGCTTTCCCCATCATAGGCGAAGGCGACAAAGAACCAAACGATACGTACATCACCCAGTTAGTATCGTCGGCTGAGGCAGCTATAAAAGCCTTGGATTCTATGGGAGTAGGCGATCCGAAACGTGTAGCCGTAGGCGGTCACTCATATGGCGCTTTTATGACTGCCAACCTGCTCACAAACAGCAACCTGTTTGCAGCCGGTATAGCCCGCAGTGGTGCTTATAACCGAACCCTTACTCCATTTGGTTTCCAGAGCGAAGAACGCACATTCTGGGAAGCCAAAGAAATATACAATGAAATGTCGCCGTTCAATTATGCAGAAAAGATAAATACACCGATTTTGCTCATTCATGGCGAGGCCGACAACAACTCTGGTACTTTCCCCATACAAACTGAGCGATACTATGCTGCCCTCAAAGGAAATGGCAAAGTGGTACGCTATGTGGTGCTTCCTGCCGAAAGCCACGGATACCGAGCCAAAGAATCGATACTACATATGGCATGGGAAATGACCAATTGGCTAGATAAGTACGTGAAAAATAAAAAATAAGATTGTCCTAATAGTAAACTTCCCGAAAGTTGAATGCTTTCGGGAAGTTGATAAACAGATATTTACAATGTAAATTTACAAAAGAAGGACTCCTGTTGGGAGTCCTTTTTTTTGTGTGAAAAATTGAGCAAATTATTTACGTTCCATCATTTCCAGAAACGGCAACAAGGTGGTTCCTTCGTGCCTGTGCCATGTATGCAGGCCTACGGCTTTGGCTCCTTCTATATTGGGCAGTAAATCGTCTACAAATACAGTTTCAGAGGCCTTCAGGCCATTTTCGTTGAGCACGGTGAGGTATGAGTCGGCATTCGGCTTTTTGCGTCCCATAAGGTGCGAAAAATACATCTTGTCGAAAAGATCTGGAAACCAAACGGCCCCCGGACGTTGATTTATGCGAGTCCAGACTGCATCGTAGTGTATTTCGTTTATATTGCTGAGCAGAAAAACTTTGTATTTGCTGCGCAATTGCAATAC
>JAIFMY010000033.1 GCA_020048155.1 Bacteroidota bacterium | reverse complement strand
AAGAATTAAGAATTAAGAATTAAGAATTAAGAATTAAGAATTAAGAATTAAGAATTAAGAATTAAGAATTAAGAATTAAGAATTAAGAATTTTGGAGATCAAGTGTACCTCGGGATTTTATCCCGAGAATTTTCGCAATAGGGAAACCCTTAATCACCTTCAATCGTCCGCAGTACATTGAAGCGTGAAGAAAAACGCGTAGCGGTGGTCTGTTGGTAACTGCGAATGGTGCTTCTACAGGCTCCCCACTGCTCCCTACAGCGCTGAAAGCGCATTAGCCTTAGCTTGGGGCAAAGCCCTAAGAAAATTAATAATTGAGAATTTTGGAGATCAGGTGTACCTCGGGATTTATCCTGAGAATTTTCGCAATGTGGGAAAACCCGACTCACCTGTAATCGTCCGCAGAACATTTAAAACCATTCTGCAAAATCTATTGGGTTGACACATTACTTTTATGCTTTTTTAATTGAAATACTTGTATTTTTCAACAAACTTTGTAACATCGATAACCTGCTTAGCTATTATTTCAAACTAAACTCAATTTTTTTATGTTTTATGAAAATTAAAGTCATTCTAATCGTAGTGCTACTTATTCAGCAGGTTGCATTAGCGCAGCAAAATCCAATTTCATATTTTACAGTAAAAGGTACAGCCATAGACTCAGCCGAAAAAAAAGCTATGCCTTTTGCAACGGTTTCTATAACAGATGTTGTTGAAAATAAAGTAGTAACAGTATTGGCTACATCTGGTAACGGCTCATTTGAAGCACGCCTGAAGCAAGCCGGAAAATATGAAATAAGTATCAGCAATGTAGGCTTTGGAGCTTTTCGTAAGTCTTTTGAAATTTCTGAAAGTAATGCTATTCTGGATTTGGGCTCTTGCGAATTGATTGAAAATGATGCTAAATTGGGGGAAGTTGTGATAGTAGCCAGCAAATCGTTGGTTGAAGTAGAATCTGATAAACTTACTTATAATGCAGACATTGATCCGGAAGTAAAAACTGCTACTACGCTCGATTTGCTTCGCAAAGTACCCTTGGTTTCAGTAGATGGCGACGATAATGTTACAGTGAAAGGTTCGGGTAGTTTTAAAATTTTTATCAACGGAAAACCTTCATCCATGGCTAGTAGCAATTCCAAAGACTTTTTGAGAAATTTTCCGGCAAGTACCATCAAAAGTATTGAAATTATTACCTCGCCCGGCGCAAAATACGACGCAGAAGGCATTGGTGGTATTATAAATATTGTGACCAACAAAAAAGTTGTAAACGGATATACCGGTTCAGTTGGTGCATCGGCCAATACGGGGGGATGGTATAATACAAATGCCTATTTGGCTGTTTCTTTTGGTAAATTTGTCTTTTCGGGCAATGGCTCTCTGGGGTATAATATGAGGCCGGCTTCAAAATCATATTTGGAACGCACCAATTTTGATTTTCCTGCCATGCAACATTCCTTCACAAACTCAACTTCGGAATATACCGGCCAAAATGGATGGGGAAGTTTTGAAATGAGTTATGATATTGATACGCTTAATTTAATAAGTGCCAGCATGAACTTTTGGGGTTCACAGGGCGAACGAAATAGCGTTTCCGACGACAAATCGTATGACGAGAACAATGTTTTGAGTCAGGCATATTCCACCATTGGCTTTGGCACCAATAGGTATGCAAATCCAAACGGGAATATTGATTTCCAGCATTTGGCTAAAAGAAATAAAGAGGAAATGCTTACGCTTTCATATAAATTTGATTTAAACCCTTCAAAGTCAGATTTTAATAATAGAATTTCTAATGAGTTGAATTTCATAGATTATGACTCAAAGAATTTTCAAAATATGTCGAGCTCTGAGCATACTTTTCAAACGGACTATGTATACCCCATGGATAAGATGGGAAATTTGGAAATTGGCGCAAAATACATACTCAGACTAAATACAAGCGAGTATGATGTGTACATATTTGATGACGAAAAAAATGATTATATATTCGATCTGTTAAAATCTAATGCATTTAATTATACCCAAAACATAGCTGCGGGGTATATATCATATCAGTTAAATTACAAAAAAATTGGGTTCAAGGCGGGAATAAGAACCGAGAGGGCTTATACCAATGGCGAATTTACCCGCAATGATTTATCGAATTTCAAGAATGAATCTTTTGAATGGGTACCTTCAGCAAGTGTTTCGTATGCAATTTCACCCATGAAAAGCCTGCAAATGGCCTATACCAAGCGTATACAACGACCTGATATCTGGTACTTAAATCCGTATGTCAACGACCGCAATCCGAAGGAGATTTCATTTGGAAATCCGGGTCTTGATGCTGAAAGGTTTCATCGTTTTTCTGCTAATTACAACACATTTGGCTCGTTTGGTAGCATAAACGGTGGCCTCGATTATTCATTTTCGAATAATGGAATTGATGATGTAACTACCAGACTGCGTGGCGATACCATGCAAACAACGTATTTCAATATCAACAAATCGGAAACCATTGGGGCTAACTTAAACCTGAATCTGAAAATTACAAAGGAGCTGATGTTTAGCTTGAATGGCTCGGTAAATTACAATATGTTTACAAACCGCAATGATGCCAGCCAAAGCAACGATGGTTGGGGAAGCCAAACTTATGGAAATATAAATTATAGAAATTCTGAAAAGAATTGGCGTGTGAGTGCTTATTTGGGATATTACAAATGGGCACCGGGCTTGCAATCTGTAAATTATGGGCAGTATCATTATGGGGTTTCTGCGGGCAAAGAATTTTTCAATAAGAAGCTGAATGTTTCTGTGAGTGCAAATGCCTTTTTTGAGAAAAACAGAAAGTGGCAAATGAAAACCTTCAACGATTCGTTTGAACAGACTTCAACATCTTATTTCCCGGGGCGTAGTTTTGGTATAAATATCAGCTACAAATTTGGTGAAATGAGTGATATGGTGAAGAAAACCAACAGGAGCATTGATAACGATGATAAAAAATCGGGTGGTAATAACAGCGAATAATTGAATCTTGAATGGAGAATTTTTAAATGGAACGCTGATCTGACTGATTGGACAGATCTGAACTGATCTTTTTTTGTTTCTCGAGGATTTTTGCAGAGTTTTTTTAATAGAACGCTGATCTGACTGATTGGACAGATCTGAACTGATCTTTTTTTGTTTCTCGCAGATTTAGCCGCAGATTCTCGCAGAGGTTTTAAATGGAACGCTGATTGGACTGATTGAACAGATTTGAACTGATCTTTTTTTGTTTCTCGCAGATTTTTGCAGAGGTTTTAAAGATCAGTATTAATCAATCTGATCTGTTCGATCTGCGTTCTATTAAATTCCGAAATCCGAAATCGCATATCCGAAATATTTGGTCACCACGAAGGCACAAATTTCTCAGAAAAAACTCATCATTCACAACTCATAACTAAATCTGCGTTCTATTCTTCCGAAATCCGAAATCGCATATCCGAAATATTTGGTTGCCATGAAGGTACGAATTTTTCACAAGGAACTCATCATTCATCATTCACAACTCATAATTAAATCTGCGTTCTATTATTTTGTTTTTACCTTCTTGGTCCCATTCCAACTACCGCTTTTGCCCTGCATGGGTTTTCCCCATTCTCCGGTAAAGCTTTTTTGGTCGGGATTCATCCGGAATTTGAACCAGCCCTTCGAGTCGTCTTGCGAGTATGTACCGCTCAAAATAGAAGTGCCATTTTCGGTGATTATCATACCTTTCAATGTACCATTTTTGTGCTGGTAGGTTCCTTCTATTTTTCCGTTTACTTCAGTTATTTGGGCAGTTACTGTAGAAGTACCCCAGGATGTTTCCCATGCCCCCAGCCAAATATTTCCGGCATCAACCGGATCAACCGGATCAATATCTTTACGTTTTGTCCCCTTTTTATTTTCATTATACAGGGCGGTCATTTCGTTGGAATTTAATTTACGTGTGTACACCACTATATCGTCGGCGTAACCAGATAATACATTGCCACCACCATAATTGTGCAATCTTACGCCATAGTATCCTTGATCATTCAGGCATTGCGTTTTAAAAAGCGCTATAAAATCTTTTGAAAGCTGCAAGTCGTTGTATCTAACTCCATTTACCATGATGGACATTCGCCTGGATACAATATCTGTAGAAAAAATAATGCTATTCCATTCTTCAGTTTTGAAAGGTATCTCGGTAAGTGGGTAAAAATCTTCGGCGTATTTTTTATTTTCGTCCCCAGAAGTTTCTATGCTGGTAGACATCAGCAGTTTATTCTGATTTATTTCAAAATCTATACAACGGTATCCCAAGCCCACCACGTATCTTCTCACATTTTCCTGGTTGATAAGCTTTACATTGATGTGAACCGTAAATCCATTGGTGAACAAGCAGTTGTTAGTTTGTCCGGTGTAATATTCACCGCCCGATTTAGCATCGTATTTTCCGGCGTAGTAGTATGCATTGTCGAGCAACTGTGCATCTCCTTTTATGTTGAAATCACTGTTCTTCCCTGTTTCATCCTTTTTATTTCCTTCAAAACGATAAATGGCATTCAGCCCCTGGCTCAATTGAATGCTGCCTCCATCGTTAATCGGCTTAAGTTTTATTTCATCGGGTACAGGCATTGTAAATGCAATATTGTTTCGTCTGAGGGCATTATATGACCAATGGCGCATGTTGTTATGCCCCGACAGGTAATGAAAATCTTTGTAAGTTTCGTCAGAAGTTTCTATTACAGTACCGTTTTTTATCAATGCGATGGTGTTGATGGAGTATACTTTGCCTTGCATCATCTCATATGCACTATTTACATCGTACGATGCGACGTACACTCCGTTCAATTCTGTCATACATTGCTGAAATCGTGCATCGGCCGATACGTCGCAACCAAAAGTGAGCAATACAAGCACGGTTTTTCCCTGCAGTTCAGCTTTATAGTTGGTGGTGAGTTTCAAGTAGGGTGCTGCATGTAGCTGGCTTATGGATAAAACAAGCGTAAAACATATAAGTGCTAATTGTCTGAATATCTGATTTTTCATAAGTCTGGTATGAGTGGTGAAACAATAGGCGAAATGTAAAATGGCTGTTTTGCGTAAGAATCGCCTTTTGGCAGAATGTTACACAGCAAATATGTATCTGGAACGTTTTCTATACACTCACTTCTTCAAATATAAGTTATTTCTCTTATAAAAACAAGCCCGTACATGAGTGCATCTGAGCAATACATTTTATCAAAGTTTAATTATTGTATTATCAACTTAGTGAGTTTTCGGTTTCCGGTTTTTATATCCAATATGGATACTATGTATATGCCGATATCTAAAAATTCAGTATTGAGTGCATTGTCAGTATTGTTTAGTATTCCGGTTTTTAACTTCTGTCCGAAAAGATTATATATTGAATAAGAATATTCATTATTTCCAATATTGAAAAAATAAACCAATTGTCCCTTTTGCGTAGGGTTCGGATATATTGAAATATCATCAGCAGCGTTTTTATAAATGCTAACCGAAGCACACGAGTTCCAGTTCATTTCAAAATGAGTATTCATAAATTCTATCATGGCTTTAGAAAAGGCTATCGCAAATAGCTCTCTATTGGCTGGAAAATCGCGTACCCCAGTGAAATTTAATTCCATCTGTACGCCATTTATCTCTACACCAGTAGCGTAACTGGTATGGTGAGCGGTAATATACCCGCCACTGAAATAATTTGAATTAGTGCCCGGTGTAGGGATACTCTGGCTGGGAACAGCCGCAAAATTCTGATTTGAAAGCAATGTACCAAACGATTTTGGCCCCCGCAAAAGTTCGGAATGTGTATAGTTTTTCAAATTGCTTAATGCCAGATTTTTGATTGAGCTATTGTTGATATATTGACTAGTGTTCAGAACATCATCAGTCTGGGCGAGTTCGTCATCATAAAGCAAATACCCCAGTTCAATGCGTTGAATTGGATTACCATGTCCGTGCAAATCAACAAAAAAAGTTTTTTTATTATATTGCTGGTTAGCCGTATTGCGCGCAGTTGTAATAAAACTATGAAACTCGTTCCATGCGGTTTCTGCTTCCGCGTTTCCGCAGGCACCATCTGCGATATTCCTATTGGGGTCAAGTTTGTTGCGTTTCAAATGCGAAATAATAATATGAGGGTAACATCCTGTGAGCGCAAAGAGTTGTTTTTTAATTTCCAAAGCGGTCTCCAAAGTGTAGGCATCGGTAACTAATACCGGATTATTGCAGGTTCGGTTTAAAATGGTAGATGGTTCCAATTGGCCTCCATGAGGTACCGATATGATTATAGGAAGTGTGCCTGCCTGATATTCAATATATTTATTGGTTCCATAATAAATTTCCTGAGCATATGCAGCAGATGCGATGCATGGAAATATGAAAATGAAATATAGTAACCTGATTAGTGACGTGTTCTGCATAATTTTAGCTTTGTTTGGCATTTATTCTTAATGAGCGCAATATAAATGGCACAGATAATATTGACCGTGAAGACACCTGAAAGTTAATAGAAAAATATTTTTTTAAAAGCAGCTTTTCTCCGATTTCGTTTAACGAAAGCACCTTATGTTGCACTTCAAAATTCATCATTGCAGCGTTTGCTGGCAACCAGCGTGGTGCATGGCACGAAAATCAGACCAATAAAAAGTCAAATGCTCAATGGCGGCTCTAACCATAAAGGAACCTATAAGTACCCTCAAAGAATTTTAATGAATATTTAGATTTAGATAAAATCGTGTTTGATTTACAGGGGATAAGTTTTCTGGAAAAATTTAACTGTTTCAAAAAGATATGAAATCTTTTTCACATACCATCTGAGCAAAAAAAAATCCAAAGCCGAAACTTTGGATTTTTTGATATTCAGGTGTTTGAATATTTTTGCATCATATTCAATATCAGTACTTAAAAAATTATTTTGTATAATAAAGACCTGCTTCAGGCCCAAGTGGCCAACCTGCCATTATCCAAACAATCATAAGCAGAGTCCATACTACAAAGAATACAAAGGAGTATGGCAGCATAGTACCTATGAGTGAACCCAATCCGGCTTTCGACTCGTACTTCTGATAATATACTATGATGAGGGCAAAAAAGCTCATCATGGGTGAAATAACATTGGTTACGCTGTCGCCTATGCGGAATACAGCTTGCGAGAGTTCTGGGCTATAGCCAAGCAACATGAACATAGGTACGAAAATTGGTCCTATGATGGCCCATTTAGCCGAGGCACTTCCCATAAATAAATTGATGAAACCGCTAAAAATTACAAAAAGAATTACGAGTGGAATGAGGCCAATATCCATGGTTTGCAGCAATGCTGCCCCTTTGGTAGCCAGTATAAGTCCCAGATTGCTCCACTTAAACCATGCAACAAATTGTGCGGCAAAAAACACCAACACCAAAAATGAGACCAAGCTTTTGAAACTGGTACTCATGCCATTTATCACATCTTCATGTTTTTTGAATGTTTTAGTTGTATAGCCATATACTATACCACTGGTGGCAGATACTATGAAAAGAACCGCAATAAATCCTTTGAGCAAAGGTGAGTGCAACACCGAATTGTCGCCCCCTCTCAGAAAACCATGATCCGGAATAAGCCCGGCAGCAAATACAGCCACCCATGCGAAAATAATGATCATCACCCAAAACAAGCCTTTTTGTTCTGCAGGTTCGAGTTGTTTGATGGGTTCTACAGCTACATCGCCTGTATATTTTCCCAAACGTGGTTCAACCCATACATTGTTGACCCAAGTTCCGGCTATGGCTATCACAAAAGTTGAAACTGCCATGAAATAGTAGTTTGCAGTAGGCATTACATAATATTCGGGGTCAATGATACGTGCCGATTCGGTAGACAAGCCGGCCAAAAGCGGGTCTATAGTACCTATTAGCAGGTTCGCACTAAAGCCACCGCTTACGCCTGCAAATGCCGCCGACATGCCCGCTATGGGATGACGACCCAGCGAATGAAATATTACTCCGGAAAGTGGAATGATAAGTATATAGCCAATATCTGAGGCCACGTTGGACATAATCCCCGCAAAAACCGTAATAAAAGTTACCCACCTGCGTGGAGCTTTTATGAGTAAGGCATTTACAGCAGTTTTTACCAGCCCGCTGCTTTCGGCTATACCAATACCCAGCATGGCTACCATCACTATGCCCAGCGGGGCGAAACCTGTGTAGTTGTTTACCATTTCAAGCAGTATTCTGTGAAATCCTTCTACCGAAAGCAAGTTTACAACCCTTATGGTTTCACCTGTGGCAGGATGTACGCCTTGCCAATTGAGGTAATAGCCTATGGTAGAGATTAATAAGGTAAAAACACCTATAAGCCCGAACAGTGCTGCCGGATGAGGGAGTGCATTGCCGCCCTTTTCTACTACATTTATGAATTTGTTGAGTGTGTTATCAAAATATCTTTTCATTGCGTGTTTGTGTTAGTTTAAAGATGCTACTACCAGCATTTCGTAATAAAATTGTTTTTCTTTTAATTGCTTTATCTCCGCTCAACTCGAGCTCTATAAAATCGCATTCACCCAGGGTGCCTTTCGTGAAGCGCTCGCTATCATATTTTTCGCTATAATTTTCGAATAGCGCCTCGTACCATTGTTTTTTATTCATAAGGTCTGCTGTATCTATTTTTATATAAACCAGTCTGGGCCTAATGTTTGTATTAGCAATACATGCAGTTAGTTCAGATATAGGTGAATGCAAGGAAATTTTCATAATTCACCGGTTTAAAACTAAATCATAGTACAGGTGTTTGCAACTCGTTTAAATAAAATTAAGGAAATAGAACAACATAGCATCCTAGCGCCTTACTAAGAATTTAGCTTCCGGTGAACCGGTATATTGGGCTGCAGTTGAATGAGGGGTGTTATTTATACAAAAAACAGAATGCACCCAAAATGCATCAGATACAAGGCATTTGCTTTTGGAAATAGAACAGTTGCTTAGTGCGCAACAAAAGCAATTTACCTTTTACCCGCAAAAAAACGCTTGAGAAGTTGGGTCGATTCTTCAGCCATGATGCCGCTTATGTATTGGGCGGAAGGGTGGAGCAGACCGTTGCCGAAGCGTGAAAACCCCCTTTTGGAATCGGAGGCGCCTACTACTATCTGGCCTATTTGAGCCCAGAAAGTAGCCCCTGCGCACATCACACAAGGCTCGAGCGTGACATACAATGTGAAATTGGGCAGGTATTTGGCCCCCATATAATTGCATGCCGAGGTAATGGCAAGCATTTCGGCATGCGCAGTAGGGTCTTTTAGTGTTTCTGTTTGGTTGTGGGCACGGGCTATTATTTTATTTTCCACCACCACCACAGCCCCTACGGGCACCTCGTCGGCATCAAATGCCTTTTGAGCTTCGCGCAGGGCATGCTGCATGAAATATTCGTGGGTATACATTTTTCAAAACATATTGAGCATGGGAGAAATATTGTACTGTATTTTTTGCCCCGGATAGTATACCCGTTGCAGATATAGGCCCGAAGGAGGTGCGGTGTAGTGTGCCACTCCTATTTTATCTTGTCCCTTGAATATGTCTTCTACATCGCGTACAGTAAGTTTGCCTTTGCCCACTTCTACCATGATGCCTATCATGCGTCTTACTTGCTTCCATAAAAAATGTGAGCCTACCAGATGTACCAGCAGCGAGTCGTTCAGTTGGTGAATGGTCACCAGTTTCATTTCCACAGTGGTAGACTTCTCCTCGGGGGTATCGTCCGAAAAACCTTTAAAATCTTTGAAGCCTGTGTATAGCTCGGCCACATGATTCATGGCTTCCACATCCAATTGGCTTTTTACCCACCAAACAAATGGCTTACCAAATGCAGTGCGACGTGTAGAGATGTGATACATATAGCTACGTGCTTCGGCACTAAAACGTGCATGAAAATTTGCATTCACCTTTTCCACATTCAGCACACTGATGTCGTGCGGCAGGGTATCGTTCATTTTCATGCGTATGACGTGCGGTTGCAGGTTGGTACTTATATCCAGATGCGCTACTTGTCCGGTAGCATGCACGCCGGCATCGGTGCGACCTGCGCCGTAAAATTCAAACTTTTCGCTTCCAAAAGTATCTTTTATCGATTTGAAAAATTCGCCTTGTATGGTTTTTGCATTCTGCTGATGCTGCCAGCCTGAGTATCTGGTACCTTCGTATTCTATGGTGAGTTTGTAACGGGGCATATGGTATGTGAAAATTTTATTTCTGAATTGAACCTGAAAGGTACAATTATTCCAAATGCCTGCAATAAAAAAATACACAAGCATACAAGTACAGATTGTTACTAAAATGATAAAATCTGGTTTGAATGTTGAATTATATTCTGAAATTTGGTTTAAAATATTAACTTTGTTGCGTTCTGATATAAAAACGTAGTATGCTGAAAATTAAGTATTTGATTCTGAATTTCACGTTTTTGTTTTTGTTGGGAAATGCCCAGGCACAGCTGGGGCACAAAGCCGAATTGGTTTTTGAGAATGCCTTTCACGATTTGGGTGAGTTGAATGCAGGTGACCTGGTGGAAATGGAGTTTGAATTCATAAATGCAGGCAGACAGCCGCTCATCATCACCGAGGTAAAAACCACTTGTGGCTGTACAGTAGCCGATTTTCCGAAAACTCCTGTGATGAAAGGCGAAAAACGAAAAATACGTGTGACGTATCATGCCACAGAGCCCGGAGCTTTTCAGAAAACCATAACCGTGATTTCAAATTCTAAAAACAAAGACGAAGAAATTGTAATTGAAGGATTTGTGAAATAATTATTCAAATAAAAATATAAAATATATGCCAAAAATTTCAGTAAGGGGCAACGAAGTACAGGCCTCGCCAATCAGAAAATTAGTTCCATTTGCCGAAGCTGCAAAAAAGGAAGGGAAAAAGGTATATCACCTCAATATAGGTCAGCCCGATATTAAAACTCCGGAAATAGCGCTGGATGCTGTGCGTAACATGAACGATAAGGTCATAGAATATAGCCACAGTGCCGGAAACGAGTCTTACCGCATAGGTCTGGCCAAGTATTACCAAGGCATTGGCATAGATATTACTTCGTCAGAAATTATCATCACCACAGGTGGTTCAGAAGCCATTTTGTTTGGCATGATGGCGTGTATGAATCCGGGCGACGAAATCATCATTCCCGAGCCTTTTTACACCAACTACAATAGCTTTGCCACTCAGGCAGGTGTGCTTGTAAAACCCATCACATCATACATTCACAATGGTTTTGCATTGCCCTCTATTGCAGAGTTTGAAAAAAGCATCACACCCCGCACCAAGGCCATCATGATTTGCAATCCGAATAACCCTACCGGATATTTGTATTCGAAAGAAGAATTGATGCAGGTGCGCGAGTTGGTTCTCAAGTACGATTTGTACCTGTTTGCCGATGAGGTGTACAGAGAGTTTGTATACGATGGACTCGAGCATTTTTCTGTGATGCAATTAGAAGGCATTGAGCAGAACGTAGTGCTCATGGATTCAGTTTCGAAACGTTATAGTGCTTGCGGTGTGCGCATAGGAGCTCTTATTTCCAAGAATAAAGAGGTAATTGCTACTGCCCTCAAATTTGCACAAGCCAGACTAAGCCCACCTTCTTTTGGCCAAGTATTGGGAGAAGCAGCATTGCAGACTCCGAAATCTTATTTCGATGAAGTTTATAATGAGTATATTCTGCGTCGCAATTTTGTAATTGAAAGCCTGAACAAAATACCGGGTGTAGTAGCTCCCACCCCAAAAGGTGCTTTTTACACCATCATACAGTTGCCTATAGACAATGCCGACAAATTCTGCCAATGGTTGTTGCAGGAATTCTCGTACAACAATGCTACTGTGATGCTGGCTCCTGCTACCGGATTTTACTCAACAGCAGGCCTGGGGCAAAATGAGGTGCGTATAGCTTACGTGCTCAAAATAGAAGACCTGAAGGAAGCTATAAAAGTGCTGGCTGAAGCGATCAAAGTATACCCCGGCAGAACTAAATAATTTTTTATACAAAAAAACTTTTGCAAACTGCATTTTTCATAGCAAAGCGCATCATACAAGGTGAGGGGAATACAAATACCAGCCGTATTTTGCGCTTTGCCCTTATAGGCATAGCACTCAGTCTTTCCATCATGATACTCTCTGTAGCCATCATCACCGGTTTCAAGAAGGCTGTAAAGGAGAAAGTAAGTGGTTTTGGTGGCCATATGCAAATCACCAATTTCGATAGCAATATTTCATTCGAGACCACTCCGGTTTCCATCAATCCACCTTTTTTGTCGACACTTGCAAACTTGCAGGGCATACAAAACATACAACCCTATGCACTGAAGGGTGGCATCATGCGCACCCAGTCTGATATGCAGGGCGTTTTGCTCAAAGGGGTAGACGGAGTATACGATTGGTCTTTTTTCAAAAATAACCTCATTGCAGGAAATATTCCGGCATACCAAGACGATGTTCGTAGTCTGGATATTCTCATTTCCAAAACCATCAGCAATAAGTTGCGCTTAACGGTATCCGATACCATCACGGTGTATTTTATACAAAACCCGCCCAGGGTGCGCAAGTTCTCTATAGTGGGCATATACGATACGGGCCTGAAAGAATACGACGAACTGATGGTGGTGGCAGATATAAAGCAGGTGCAGCGCCTCAATGGCTGGGAAGAAAACCAGGTAAGCGGTTTCGAAATTTTTATAAAAGATTTTGACCAGCTAAGTGCCATGACCGACAGTGTATACTTTTCGGTAAGCAACCGTTTCGGGCAGCACGACGAAAAATTTATGGTGAAAAACATACAGGAAATCGTTCCGCAGATATTCGACTGGCTGCGACTTTCGGACATCAATGTGTGGGTTATTTTGGGAATTATGAGTCTGGTGGCAGGTTTCAATGTGATTACTGCACTTCTGATTCTTATTCTCGACCGCACCCGCATGATAGGCCTGCTAAAAGCGCTGGGCAGCAGAGACCAGATGATACGCCGCATTTTCGTCATCAAAGCCATGTATTTGCTGAGCAAAGGCTTGTTTTGGGGAAATCTTACGGGCATTTCCATCGCCCTCATTCAGCAGTATACCCGAATTTTTACGCTCGATCCTGAGGCGTATTATGTGAGTTATGTGCCCATACATCTCGATTTGGTGCATGTATTGCTCATCAATGCCGGTATTATATTCATTGTATTTGTGATGATACTGTTGCCATCGTGGGCAGTGCAACGCATAAGCCCGGTGAAGGCCATTCGTTTTCAATAATTAAATATATGATGAATCATGCCCTTGGGCTTGCCAATGCGCCAGACTACACCAAATCGGTGGTGCAGGAAGTTCGCCTGTTCGGAAAAGCATGCTATCTGAAGCGCGACGACCTGATACATCC
>JAIFMY010000188.1:28419-37448 GCA_020048155.1 Bacteroidota bacterium | reverse complement strand
TTGTAGTTTGTTTCACTTTCTACTTTTCCGTTAGCGTGCCATGTAACCCATTTACCGGCAGGCTTATCCTTTTCATAATATTCCTGACGCAGTTTCATGGCTGCAGGTGTATAGTATACCCACACACCGCTTTTCATTCCATCCAAATAACTACCCTCAATGAGAGGTATTCCATCATCGGAATAAGTAACACGCTTCCCACTAAGTTTATCCATGGAGTAAGTTTCAAGTAACTCCTTGCGGCCGTTCTCTTTAAAATACATAGCCATACCATTTTTCTTGCCTTGGTTGTACATGATGTCGAAATGAACCTGGCCATTCTGAAACCACTCAATCCATTTGCCATGTTGCATTCCGGTAACGAAATTCCCCTTCATTTTTTTTGCACCATTCTCATACCACATATTCCACTCACCTTCCTCTTTTCCTGCCTGATAAGTTCCTTCGTAGTATTTCTGGCCATTTTCATAAAATACAGTCCACTTTCCGGATTTTAAACCTTCAAAATATTCACCCGTTTTCCATACCTGATTTTGAGCGTACCACCAGGTCCATACTCCGTGCATTTTGCCGTGCAGATACATTCCCTCGTTGCCTTTTACACCCCCTGTTGTGTAATACGTCCAAAGGCCGTGCTGTATGTTGTGGTCGAAACTGCCTTCCATGTCTTTGTAACCATCGGCTTTGTACCAAGCAGCTTTGCCATGCATGGTATCATTGGAATAGTATATTTCAAATTCTATTTTACCATCGGGATAATAACGTTTATGCAATCCTTCCTTCAAATCCTGTTTATAGAAACCTGAATATTTCGGATTTCCATCTTCGTACCACAAGTTCCATAAACTGTCGCGCTTTCCATTTCTAGTAAAACCTTCGGCCTCCTTATTTCCATTCTCATACATCATCAGGTTTTCACCAGATTCATAATTGAGTTTGCTACGCAGTTTGCCATCCGGATAATATTCGGTCCACAACCCTATTCTTTCATCCAGTTTATACATACCCGTATCTTTTACCTGCTTATTCTCGTGGTAAGAAACAAACAATGAATCACGCAGGCCATTTTTATAGTATCGCTTTAGTTTAACGGAATTATCGGCGTAATATTCAACCAAATAACCATTTCCATTTGACACGGTTTTATTTCTAAAAACATCGATAAATGTGATTACCTGAGGATTTGGTTTTCTATTATAAAACTCTTCCATGCGTAAAACAGAATCTTCGAAAAAGTATTGCCACAAGCTATCTTTATCGCCATTTCTGTAATACCCTTTCACCTTAGGTATACCCGTAGGATAATACTCATTGAAGGCGCCATGCTGAATATCCAGGTTAAACATCCCTTCATTTTCCACTTTGCCATCGGCATAAAAGTACTTCATCCAACCATGCACCTTGCCATAGAAATAGTTTATTTCCTGAATTTTAATTCCGTTTTCATTATAAAAGAGCCATTTTCCATGGTCCCAACCGGCTTCTCTCTGTCCTTTTACTTTGGGATTTCCATTTTTCCAAAGGTCACTTACCATTTCCTTTTGTGCCGAAACCACTTGCGAGCTTAGCAAAATGATTCCAACGATACAGATTTTCAAGTTCATACGCATAAATATTTCCATTAAAACTAACACAAATAATGCAATCTTACAATGTAAAGCATGTCCTAAGCGCTATTCAGCTTTAGCGTGTACAATTGTAAAAATAGTTATTTTAAGAATAAATACATGTAACTATAACATATTACGATTTGATAAAAATCATAGAACTAAAGTAATAAGTTGTAATAATTGCGCTTAATTTTGTACATAATCATTTTAACAATACATATGACCCTAGAACATAGAATTTTTGAAGAATTTCCGGGAATCAGCAAATCTCAGTGGGAAGAACTGATACTGAAAGACCTGAAAGGGGCAGATTATGAAAAAAAACTCGTTTGGACCCCCATAGAAGGATTTAAAGTAAATCCATACTACAGAGAGGAAGACATACAGAATCTTGACCATCTGCAACATGCAGCATCAAACCAAATTTTTGTAAAAAAAGACGGCAATGACTGGTACATAAACCAGTACATATGCGAATCTGTAAGTAAAGATGCAAATAAAAAGGCCCTTGATTGCTTACAGAAAGGTGCAAATTCGCTCAGTTTTCATATTGACGATAATTCCATAAACAGTTACGCTGAATTCGAAACACTACTTCAGGATATACTACTGGATGCCATAGAGGTTCACTTCAAAGGTTCGCAGCCTGCTCGATATATGGAATGGCTTATTGCATATGCCCAAAACAAGAATCTGAATAAATCACACATCAGAGGTTCTATACAATATAATCCGTTTTCCAGCTTTACCTGTGAAGGACTGGATGCCGATGATACATTCACAGAAGAAATAAGCATGCTAAGCGATTTGATTCGCAAAGCAAGCAGCAATTTTCCTCACCTAAGAGTTATTGAGGTAAATGGGGCAATTTTTCAAAATGCGGGCAGCACATTGGTGCAAGAATTGGCATATTCACTGGCAATGGCATCAGAGTATATACATTTGCTCAGCGAAAACGGCCTGACACCAAAAGAGATTTTGCCACATATACAATTCAATCTGGCAACCGGATCAAATTACTTTCCGGAAATAGCAAAAATAAGAGCACTCAGGTACTTATGGCTTCAATTGTGCAAAGCTTATGGAGTGAGCGAAGAAGTTACAGGGGAACTTTTCATTCACAGTGAAACTGCAAAATGGAACATGACCATATACGATGCCCATGTAAATCTGCTACGTGCCACCACAGAGGCCATGTCGGCAATACTTGGAGGTTGCAACAGCCTTACGGTGCATCCTTTCAATATGGCCTACACAACACCCGACGACTTATCTGACCGTTTGGCACGCAACCTGCAAAGCATACTTAAAGATGAGGCCTATCTGGATAAAGTAGGCGATGTAGCGGGTGGTTCATACTACATAGAGCAACTCACAGCACAAATGATAGACCGCTCGTGGAAACTATTCTTAGAAACAGAAGAAGCAGGCGGATACATTCAGGCTTTCAGAAAAGGTTTGATACAAGATAAGATAGAGCAAACCGCAAAAACCAGAGATACAAACTATGCCACCCGCAAGGAGACCATTCTAGGCGTGAATCAGTTTCCAAATATAACTGAGGTAAAACCTGAAGTAAGCATACCTAACCTTTCAAAAAACAAAACAGATGGCTCAGTCAGAGCATTACTGAGCTACCGCAGCAGTCAAGCATTTGAGGAAATGCGCCACCTCACAGATATACAAACGCAGCGCCCGAATGCATTCTTGCTTACATATGGCAATTTGGCCATGCGCCGCGCCAGGGCTCAGTTTGCACAAAACTTTTTCGGTTGCGCCGGTTTTTCAGTCACCGACAACAATGGTTTTGCAAATGCAGAAGAAGGCATAAAAATGGCTCAGGCACAAGGCTCACGCGTGATTGTCCTATGCAGTTCCGATGACGAATATGAAGCACTTGCAGCAGAAGCACTTAAGCACATGAATGGTGAAATACTGGTAGTAGCAGGCAATCCGGCCAACAAAGAACCACTTGAAAAATTGGGTATAAACCACTTTATACATGTACGTTCCAACGTACTCGAAACCTTGCTACAATTTCAAAAATTACTTGGCATAATCTAACATTGCAAACATGAAACCTGATTTCAAAAATATAAAAATCAATTATAAGTCGCCTTATAACAGTCGTCTGGAAAATCCTGAAATATGGAAAACCCCTGAGCAAATAGATGTAAAAACCATTTTCGGTAAAGAAGATTTATTGAATATGGAACACCTGAACTTTGCAGCCGGACTTCCCCCCTATTTGCGCGGGCCATATGCTACTATGTACGTAATGCAACCCTGGACCATCAGACAATACGCAGGTTTTAGCACTGCCGAAGAATCGAACGCATTTTACAGGCGCAACCTTGCCTCAGGGCAAATGGGCTTGTCGGTAGCCTTTGACCTGGCCACACACCGTGGCTATGACTCAGACCACGAGCGCGTAATAGGAGACGTAGGTAAAGCAGGAGTTGCCATTGACAGCATTCTGGATATGAAAATATTGTTCGACCAGATTCCGCTCAATAAAATGTCGGTTTCTATGACCATGAACGGTGCAGTGCTGCCCATTATGGCATTTTACATAGTTACCGCACTTGAGCAAGGAGCCAAACTGGAAGAGCTAAGCGGCACCATTCAGAACGACATACTCAAAGAGTTCATGGTGCGAAACACTTATATATACCCACCTGAATTTTCGATGAAGATAATAGCTGATATATTCTCATATACAGCCAAATACATGCCTAAATTCAATTCAATTTCTATATCGGGCTACCACATGCAAGAAGCAGGAGCTACCGCCGATATAGAAATGGCATACACCTTGGCCGACGGTTATGAGTACTTGCGCACCGGTATTCATGCAGGTTTGGATATAGATGCGTTTGCTCCGCGTTTGTCATTTTTCTGGGCAGTGGGCATGAATCATTTCATGGAAATAGCTAAGATGAGAGCCGCACGCATGCTTTGGGCCAAAATTGTGAGGAAATTCGACCCCAAGAACCCAAAATCGATGGCCTTGCGCACCCACAGCCAAACATCCGGCTGGAGCCTCACTGAGCAAGATCCATTCAACAATGTGGCACGTACTTGTGTAGAGGCACTTGCAGCAGCCCTTGGCCACACACAATCGTTGCACACCAATGCACTGGACGAGGCAATAGCGCTTCCCACAGAATTTTCGGCACGCATAGCACGCAATACCCAAATATATTTGCAAGAAGAAACCAATATTTGTAAAGCCGTAGACCCTTGGGCAGGTTCATACTACGTGGAATATCTTACCCACGAATTGGCGAACAAAGCGTGGGCGCTCATAGAAGAAGTGGAAGCACTGGGAGGAATGTCAAAAGCAATAGAAACAGGATTGCCAAAACTTCGCATTGAAGAAGCGGCAGCCCGCAAACAAGCGCGCATAGACACACGCCAGGACGCCATCATAGGCGTAAACAAATATAAGCTGGAAAAAGAAGACCCGATTGAAATTCTGGAAGTAGACAATACTGCAGTAAGGCTCAATCAATTGGAAAGGCTCAAACAACTAAAAGCCAACCGCAACCAGGCAGAAGTAGAAGCAGCCCTTGCAGCCATAACGCATTGTGCCGAAACCGGTGAAGGAAACTTACTTGAACTGGCCGTTGTAGCAGCACAAAAACGTGCTACGCTAGGCGAAATATCAAGTGCCTGCGAAAAGGTAAGCGGCAGATACCAAGCCGTTATACGCACTGTGTCTGGGGTATACTCGAGCACGTCTGCACACGACTCAGAGTTCGAAAAGGCCCGCGAATTGGCAGCCAAATTTGCAAGCCTCGAAGGGCGCCAGCCACGCATCATGATAGCGAAAATGGGACAAGATGGCCACGACCGTGGTGCCAAAGTGGTAGCAACTGCATACGCCGACATGGGTTTTGACGTTGATATGGGACCGCTATTCCAGACACCTGCCGAAGCAGCAAAACAAGCCGTAGAAAACGATGTGCACATCCTAGGCGTATCTAGCCTGGCAGCAGGACACAAAACTTTGATACCCTCAGTAATAGATGAGTTAAAGAAACTTGGTAGAGAAGACATTATGCTTATAGCCGGAGGTGTAATACCTCATCAAGACTATCAATACCTCTACGATGCTGGTGTGGTAGGTATTTTTGGACCCGGTACATCGGTAGCTCATGCAGCAGTGAAAATACTGGATATACTTATAGAATCAAGAAGCTAAAGAAAGGTTAGCAATAACTTACATATTTCCCCGGAGTGGAAACTGAGATTGAAATTGATGTTTTACTTCGGGGAAATTTTTTATCTATAAAATTTCAACTTCTAATAATATTCTGAATCAACTGAGCAGTTGCACCAGGCTTTTCCAGTGGAAACAAATGCCCCCCGTCGAATTGGTGAAAACGAATGGCAGGAAAGCGATTCATGAGTGTTTTTATTTCACCTTCTGAAAGAACTTCCCAATTTCCGGAAAAAATATAATCGATAGGCACACCTTCAGGCATTTTGCCCAACCAAAGCGGCATTGATTTGAATATCTGGTACTCCACGGCACGATCGAAAGTCAAACCATACGCACCATCCACAGGCTTCAATCCAAATTGCAGGTATTGCTCAAAGCACTCCTCATTGAAATTCTTGAACAAAGCTTTGCCTTTGAAATACTTACGCGCCTCATCTACGTTGGCAAAAGAATTTTTTCGCACCTTCGCTTTGTTGGCAGGGTGAGGTATTTTATTGATGAGTTTCAACTTCACGAGCAAGGCAATGACAGCACGTTTATGAAACGGAAACATAGGCGGATCCAATAAAATAATGCGTTTGAATAGCTCCGGACGTTTTTGCGCAGCAAAAAAGAACAAATACGCACCCAGGCTATGCCCGATACCAATCACAGGCTCGATATGTGTTTGCTCTATATGCGCTATAAGCTCGTGCACCAAAGGCCACCAACTATTCTCGGCCGAAAACTTGCCATGACCATAAGTATTGACATACGAAAACTGAAAATCAGGCATATTCGCGAACAAACAAGCATAGCTTTCAGCAGGAAAACCATTGGCATGGGCAAATTCTATTTTTTCCATTTTTTGTAAAATTTGGGGCACCACACGATGCAACTACAAAAGTAATTTGAAAGCTATATATTTGTTCAAAAAAAATAATGATATATCCATCGAAATTGCAAAAAGGGGATATAATTGCGTTGGTAGCCCCATCGAGCCCCATCAGTGAGGCTGATTTGCAAAAATGCATTCAGCAAGTTGAAAATATGGGATATATACCACATTACAGCCACAGCGTGCTAAGCCATACCGCATATCTTGCCGGAACTGACGAGGAACGTGCGAAGGATTTCATGCAGCATTTTGAAAATAAAGAAGTAAAGGCCGTATGGGCTGTACGCGGAGGTTATGGCGCCGCCAGAATGGCACCCTACCTTGATTTGGAAATAATAAAGAAAAACCCTAAAATGCTGATTGGGTACTCAGACATTACCTTTTTGCTCAATTACATATACACGCGCACTGGTCTGATTACGTTTCATGGCCCGGTACTCAGGCAAGTCATTCCAGAATTTTCATCGCAAGAATTTTCTAAAACCAATCATTTTCTTGAATCTTCTGAACTTTTACATTTCACACAAGACACACATATATACACTCCCGGTGTTGCTCAAGGGAAATTGCTCGGTGGAAATCTGAGTGTACTCTGCTCAATGCTGGGAACTGAATACGAACCTACAGCACCAAGTATCATATTATTTCTGGAGGATGTAGGAGAAAAACCATACAGAATAGACCGAATGCTCACACAAATATTGCAAAGCAAAATGATGAAAAAAGTGCGAGGCATCATACTAGGACAATTTACAGGATGCGATGCAAAAGATTTTAATCTAAGTTCAAATGAAACTTACGAATTAAAATATGTTTTTCATCAAAAATTTTTAGAACTTCGCACGCCGGTTTGGGGCAATTTTCAATTTGGCCACATAGCGTCACAACTGACACTTGCAGTAGGTGCTTATACCAAAATGAACACACAGACGCAAACCTTGATACAATACAATAGTCCGATATAGAATATAATGCACTTAATTGTAAATCCTATTATAAAAAAGTAATAGACATCTCTTCAGAATCATTAATTTAGTTGCTTGTAAAAAAACCATAAAATGAAACTTGATATAGCCAGACTTATCTTGCAGAACAGAGTAAAAGTGATTGCAACCATACTCTTGGTCACACTTTTTATGGCTTATAAATCTAAAGAAGTAAAGCTGCAGTACGAATTTAAAGCAATGCTGCCTGAAACCGATACCACATACCTGCATTACTTTGAGTTTAAAAAATTATTTGGTGAAGAAACCGATATGATGATAATAGGTATCAAGGATACTAATCTATTTGAGCTTCACAAATTCAGAAATTTGCAGCAAACCCTTGAAAAAATTAAATCAATAAACGGTGTTCATCATATAGTTTCAATAGTCAATACCATAGAGCTTATCAAGGATACAAGCAATATAAAATTCGAAACTCTACGTATTTTTCCGGATACCATATCCACTCAGGCAGAACTAGATAGTGCAGTGAAGAAGCTGGATAATCTGCCCTTATACAAAAAAATACTTTACAACAAGGAAAAACATGTATATCTGATTGCAGTAACACTTCATAAAGAAATCATGCAGAGTCCGGAGCGTGAGCCCATGCTCACGCAACTCACCGATTATTGCGATGAGTTTGCCGCTCAAAATAATGTAGAAGTACATTACTCAGGCTTACCTTACACAAGAACCATGATGGGGCTGCTTGTAAAGCATGAAATGATAGACACTTCCATTTTTGCAGCTATTATCACCATTGTTATACTATTGCTATTGTTCCGTTCGGTTCGCGCGGTGGTTATTTCGTTTACCATAGTTATTATAGCCATTATCTGGTCTATGGGTTTGCATGCCATTTTCGATTACCGAATAAGCGTACTTTCCAGCACAATTCCCACCTTACTTATCATTATAGGCGTATCAAACAGCATATACCTCATAAGCCGGTATCACAACGAGTTTCTGAAGCATGGCGACAAAACCCGCGCACTAAGTTATATTATATCGAAAGTAGGTTTGGCAGCATTTCTGAACAACCTCACCGCATCGGTAGGTTTTGCAGCATTTATGATAACTTCCAACAGCATGATGATAGAATTTGGTGCCATTACTTCTATCAATATCATAGCCTTGTTTGTACTCAGTTTCACATTGGTTCCCATTTTCTTTAGCTTCCTGGCAGATCCAAAGCCCAAGCATACCCAACACCTGGCCCGCCCGATATTAAAATTGGTTATAAATTTCATTACCAATGCAGTGGCCAATCACCGCACCATAGTATTTATCACAGCAACCATCATATTGGTACTATCTATCAACGG
>JAIFMY010000188.1:0-28383 GCA_020048155.1 Bacteroidota bacterium | reverse complement strand
TTTGAAATAACCATACATACACATACTAAGAAAGGAGCAACACGTTTACACAATCTAAAAAAAGTAGAAGAACTGGAAGCAAGGCTGGCTAAATACCCTGAGCTCACTACTTTTTTGAGTATAGCAGATGGTTATAAATTCATACATCAGGCTTTTTACAACAACGATTCAAGTTTCTTTACCCTACCCGATCAGCAAGAACTGGCATTCATGGCAAAATATCTTGAAAAAGAAGCAGACAAAGCCAGTCTTCTTAATAATATGATAGATTCATCCGGGCAAATTATCCGTATGACAGGAAGAGTAAAAGACCTTGGCACAAAAAGCATGACTCTACTTACCCACAATGTGAAAGCAGAAGCCGATTCAGTATTTAATCCTGAGAAATACGACACCAAAATCACAGGCTCTAGCATATTGTTTACAAAAGGTACCACTTATCTCATTTCCAACCTGTACGAAAGTATTGTAGTAGCCATTATTATGATAACATTTTTTATGGCACTGCTATTTCGTTCAATACGCATGATACTCATCACCATAGTACCAAACTTATTATCCATCATCATAACTGCCGGGGTAATGGGATATTTCAATATTCCAATAAAAATAAGTACCGCGCTTGTATTTAGTATTACTTTTGGAATAGCGGTTGACAGTGCCATACACATACTGGCCCGATATCGGCAAGAACTACATACCAGCAACAATAACCTGGAACATTCTATACTCAAAGCCTTGAATGAAACAGCCCCGGGGATTATCTACACCGCTATTATATTGTTTTTTGGCTTTTCAGTATTTTTGCTCTCGGATTTTGGGGGAACACAGGCACTCGGACTACTTATCATGATTACGCTTTTATTGGCTGCATTTGCCAACCTCCTCATATTGCCATCCATCATCATGGCTTTGCGCAAGTATCTGGTAAAAGTTGATTTTCAGGCCACCGAAGATGATATAGACTTTGAATAAACAAACCGACACAAATGATTGACAACGAAAAAATAAATGAGTACATCTCAAAATTTCTGGAAGAATCTGCCGGTAAACCATCCGAGTTGTATGATCCACTGAAATATACCATCGATTCAGGTGGTAAAAAGATTCGTCCGATGCTCGCATACATGGCCGCAGATTTGTTTGGCTCAGATTTGCAACATATACATCCCATAGCAGCATCATTGGAATTGTTTCACAATTTCACGCTTATACACGACGACATCATGGACAAATCTCCATTGCGCCGAAATAAACCAACTGTGCATATCAAATGGAATGAAAATATTGCCATACTTTCGGGCGATGCCATGATGATAATTGCCTACAAAGCGCTCGAAAAACTGCCACCACATATTTTAGCACAGGTACTACCGGTATTTAACCAAACAGCATTAGAAGTATGTGAAGGTCAGCAATATGATATGAATTTCGAAAACCTGCCCTCGGTAAGCATTCCGGAATACATACACATGATCAAGCTTAAAACATCTGTACTCATAGCTGCATGCCTAAAAATGGGTGCCATAGCAGCTGGCGCATCCCAATCAGATGCTGATAATCTGTATGAATTTGGTGTAAATTTGGGTATAGCATTTCAGTTGCGCGACGATTATCTTGATGCATTTGGCGATGAAAAAGTTTTTGGTAAAAAAACCGGAAACGACATAGTTACCAACAAAAAGACATACTTACTTATAAAAGCGCTTGAGTTGGCCAAAGACCATGATGCCAACGAATTGCATAGCTGCTTGAACAAACAAACCATAAATGCTGAAGTAAAAATAGAAACCGTAAAAAGTATTTTTAAAAAACTTAATATAGACGTACTTACTGAAAATGAAATAGATAAGTACTATAATATTTCTACTGAGGCAATCCAGAAATTAAATGTACCAACTGAAAAACTTTTACCACTCAGAAAATTGGCTGAAGACTTGATGAACAGAAAGAGCTAAGTGTAGAAGACAATTACCAAAGTCACCATCTTATAAAAATAATAATTTGTACATGCATTCGTTTATGCAAAAAAGAATACTTATGTTTCGATATATATATCCCCTACTCACTGTTCTGTTCGCTCTAAATATGCCTGTAAAGGCGCAAAACAATGTATTTCAGCATGGCGAGGTGCTCAAGTACGAAATGTCATACGGCTGGCTTACAGGAGCCGTAGCCGAAATAACTGTGAGTGAAAAGATATACAACGACCAAAAGGTGTTTTATGTGCGAGGAGTTGGCAAAACAGTTGGTATCGCCGACAAATTGTATATGGTAAATGATGTTTACGAAAGTTGGTTTGATGTAAATACAGGGTTGCCTATAAGGGCATATGCTGATAACCGTGAAGGACCTAAATACCACTACGTAAGCGAATTACTTTTCGACCATAAAGCACTGAAAGTAACCAATAACCGCAAAAATAAAACTCCCAATATTTCTGATATAAAAGCCAATACATTTGATATTATAGCTGCATTTTTCAAACTTCGCAACAATTTGCCTAATAATATTAAAGTGGGCGAGAGAATAATAGTAAACACATTTTTTCAGGATCAAAACTGGCCATTGGTTGTAAAATATGTAGGTACTGAAAAAATAACCGTGGGCGACACCAAAGTTGAATGTTTCAAATTCAAACCACTGGTGCAAACTGATGGAGTATTTGCAGATCAAGAAGCATTGAGTGTTTGGATTACAAAAGACAGCAACCGCATACCAGTAAAAGTGGAAATGGAATTTTGGGTAGGTTCATTTACTGTCAATCTGGTCAAATTTTCAGGGTTAAAATACCCAACCAGTCTAATTTCTAAAAAATAATTGGAGTAATCAGCCCGTATGCCCGTTTTTGAATTATCGCAAAATCTAGTTTTCCCTAATCCGGATCTGGCAGAAGAAGGACTGATAGCCATAGGTGGCGATTTGCAGCCTGAGCGCCTTCTTTTAGCCTATGAACAGGGTATTTTCCCTTGGCCGATCGATGATGAGAATTTATTGTGGTGGTCGCCCGATATAAGATTTATTATACATCCTCATCAATTCAAAACCACCAAAACGCTACGTAGCCTATATCGCAAGAAATTTTTCGATGTTAAATTCGATACAGCCTTCGAAGAAGTGATTAGGAAATGTCAGACCATATATCGCCCTGAACAAGAGGGCACCTGGATAACTAATGAAATAGCAGATGCCTATATAAACCTGCACAAACTGGGTTTTGCTCATAGTGTAGAAAGCTGGTACAAAGGAAAACTGGTAGGCGGATTGTATGGCATTTCTCTAGGTAAAGCTTTTTTTGGTGAATCTATGTTTCACCTTATGTCAGATGCCTCAAAGATAGCACTCTATGCATTGGTAGAGCAACTATCTGCGTGGGATTTTGATTTTATTGATGCCCAATTGCATACCGAACATTTGTCGCGCATGGGGGCCACTGAAGTTCTTCGAACCGATTTTTTAGAAATGCTTGCCATAGCACTGCGCTACCCTACCAAGCGAGGAAGTTGGGAAAATATAACGAAATTGAAATAAACCGGATTTTAATTTATTTCCGGTTTAATTTCGGTCGATAAATCCTGGAATTCAGAAAATCCACCTTTCAGGTTTATAAATCGTCCTTTCGAAAGGACAGAACCAAGATATTGGACAGCCATATAGCTTCGGTTCCCATGCTCGCAATATACAATAACCGGAACATCAAGCGGCAAAGTTGTAAATGAAAGAAGAAACTGGCCAAAGGGGATATGTGTCCAATGCTTCCAGTTGATTTTGCCTTTGTCCAATTCAAAAGCTTCGCGTATATCAACCAAAAGGGAATTCGGATTACTGCGTAAAAAGTTGTTTAAATCAACTATTTCAATACTTTCAATTTGATTATACATTTTTATATTACCAATAATTTTGTTGTAAATAATCTACCATTTTAAAGAAGGCAAGAGCCCTGTGCGAAATGGTATTTTTCACATCTAAAGTCATCTGAGCAAAAGTAGTATCGTATCCATCAGGTAAAAATACCGGATCGTACCCAAAACCATTACTTCCGCGGGTTTCATGAGTTATAACACCATTCACAATTCCTTCAAACAGAAATTCCTTGTTGTCGATTATTAGTGCAAACACAGTTTTGAACCTAGCTCTGCGGTTTTCTAACCCATGCATCTCGCTAAGTAGCTTGGAAACATTGGCAGCATATGTGGCACCATGCCCTGCATATCTGGCTGAGTATACCCCGGGGCGATAGTCTAGTGCTTCTACCTCTAAGCCTGTATCATCAGCAAACACATTTACGCCATATCTGGAGTTAACATACCTGGCTTTTAAAAGTGCATTTCCTTCAATAGTGGGTTCGGTTTCTTCAATATCTTCGGTGCAGCCAATATCCTGTAGGCTTTGGACTAGAAAACCATCACTGATAATATGCTGAATTTCAGCAACCTTATTTTTGTTATTGGTGGCAAAAACCAATTGAATCATAAATCAATGAAAATTTAAAAAGTTGGCGACTTGGTTAACAGTTAAATCAGTGGCAATCGTTGCTTATAAAATTGGCATCTGAACTAGCTTTAATGCGTAAAATGCAGTTCGGATTGGTTTTTGTAAAGGCATTTACAAAATCTTCAACACTTTGCGGACAAATTTTATTATCGCGGCAACGAATCATTTCCAATGTGATATGACCGGTAAGGTAGTCGAGCTGATCTCCATCTATGAGGGTAGACGAAATATTGAGATCGCGTAGAGATTTGCGAATAGTAACAGATGAGAGTGGACGAAGAGAATTTACAGGTGTATTACTGATATCCAACACCTTAAGGTCCTTGAGGTTTGAAACTGGATCGAGTAGTTTAATCTGACTTTCAGAAACATACAATTCTGTAAGATTCACCATTTTATCAATACCATCCAATTTGAACAATGAAGCATTTTTCGAAACATTCAATTTTTCAAGTTTCACCAATTCACTCAAAAAGATAACCTCGCTAATGGTAGTAAAGTGTAAATCAAGTTCTTTGATATTTACAAGCCTTCTAAGAGGCGATAAGTCCTTTACCATGGTATTACCACAATTCAATTTTTCAAGGCTTATAATGGTACGCAGTGGCAGGAGGCTGTTTATATTGTCATTGTTTGAGCAATCCAATTCGCGTAAATTTTTCAAGCTTTCAAGACCTTCAAGTCCCTTCAGATTTGGGCAATCGTTGCAACGAACTGTTTCGAGAAGCAAAAGTTGGCTAAGCGGTGCAAGGGAAGTGACCTCGGAATTACCTGAACAACTTATATAGGTAATTTTCATAATGCGGTCGAGTTGCTCATCATTGGGTTCTATTTCCTTCCCCTTAAGCTCCTGCACTTGAATTATTTTTTTCCAAGCCGGTGAAAGCCCATTCCACCATTGACGGTAAGGATTTTGAGCAAACAAAGTGTTCGCAGTGAAACCGATAAGCAAAACCAATAGGCCATATTTACTGATTCTATTTTTCATATGTTTTGATTTTTTTTTATTTTCTACGGTCAAAAGTAATATCCAAAAATTCTATTTCAAACAATTGTTATGAAAGATAAATAAATTTAAACAATTAAAAAGAATGAATAATTCCACCTCTGATGATGGGGTTTTTCTGCGGACTGCTTGAAGGCAGCAAAGGATCATATAGAATGGTACCATGTGCCATGGTTTTCTCAGATATTTTGTAACGGTAACCACCACCAACCGGAGCAGATATTTGCCATTCGCGGCGTTTAACTCCATCGGCTACAATTTCGTAATTATTCATTTCAAAACCCACTTGCAAAAAAACATCTTTGATGATGGTAAATTGGGTGTGCACTCGTCCGCCGTATGCATACACAGGTGGTTGTACAGCTTGATATGAAAAAACAGGCGATACTCCCAAATCGAGCCTTTTATACTTATACCCCAGCAGAGGTGCAGCATCTATATAAAAAATATTGTCGAAATTGACACTCACATTTCCGCCAGTGTAAAACTGAGCAGAAGCCACACTTATGGTAAGCATAACGAAACAGATATGTAGGTATAATTTTTTCATTTATGCAATTTACTCAATTTTTTCAATTACGCAGTCTATTGGAGTACTAAACCAATGATTCGATACTTTATTTTTTATATCAATTTCCAGCGCCCTTATCACCGTTTCGGTATTGCCTTCAGTGTATTGCAAACGCAGTGGAATATTTCGCCACAGCCATATTTTACCAACAGGATTTGAGGTTTCCCATACATCACATTCCTTGTCCCATACCATATCCTTTTCTAGGAACTTACCTCCCATATCGCTTTTGAGTGTATTCAGATAGTTTAGCCCCAAGTTATGATCAATCTGGCCATTCTCGCCTTTTTCCTTTTCAAGAAATCGTAAGCGGGTTCCTTTGTTAGCATTCAAATCTATATAGTACCAATAATCGTCGGTGAGCAGTGTGAGCATGCGCAAAGTGGAGGTATCTGATGCTCCTACGTACCTTACAGTATTGTAACGGGCTTCCTGCATACCCCAATTGTCGAAGTATAAATCTTCATTCCCCGATTTAATGCCCTTTATTTCATACCTGATGTGCCCAGATTTGACTGTATACCTATGAAACTGGTTTTGTTGCGGTAACCCAATTTTGTGCTGGCAGCCAGCAACCACCAAAGCCATGATAAACCATGAACCAATGAGAACTTTATAAAAAGATTTAAAATCGGGCATTTACTCTTAATATTTTGGGGTGGATTGGTATTCTATAGCGGCAAACTCATAACCTTTCTCATACAAAGATTCGAGTACAACAGGCAATACAAAACTTAGATGGGGAAAAGATTTTTTTGAATCATGAAAAATAACAATTGAGCCGGGGCACGCATGTTTCATGACATTACTCAGGCAAACCTCTTTGCTGATGTCTGGGTCGAAGTCGCGGCTTAGTATATCCCACATGATGAGTTTATATTTCTCAAGTAGCAGTGTTTTGGCAGTATTCCGAATTTTGCCATAGGGTGGCCTGAACAAATTGCTGTTGATAAGTTTGTCGGCTTTCTCGATATTATCAATATAACTTTCGGTATCTGTTTTCCAACCATTCAAATGATTAAATGTATGGTTACCTACTGAATGGCCATCAGATATAATAGATTCGAAAAGCTCCGGGTATTTGCTTACATTATCGCCAACACAAAAAAAAGTAGCTTTAGCCTCAAACTTTTTTAAGACTGAAAGAATCCAAGGAGTGGTTTCAGGTATGGGGCCATCATCAAAAGTAAGATATATCCTTTTTGCCTCTGTTGGCAAATGCCAAGTAAAGCGCGTAAAATACCGCTTAACTATGCCTGGAGTTTTTACAAAAATATTCATTGTATAACCAAAATTCTGATAAAAGATTAGGATACTAACTGGTTGATTTTATACCAAAGCAAAGTTATAGAAAATATGTAACTGCATGGCACTACAAGCAACAAACATATGTGGTAAAAAGTAGTTAAAAAAAGGGGGTTTGTGAAATTTCAGGCAGTATAAACACAGAAATTTATCCAAAATAAACTAAGCAAACGAAAACTTACAGCAAAAGCTATTTAGTATTTATACCAAAAAACATATCTTTATCCGCATAACAGATTAATTACAAAGACATGAAATATTTATATGCAACGCTTATTATTTCGCTCATGATGGGTATTTTTGTTACAAAAGTTAAAGCTCAGGATATGCTAATAGGTAAAATAAAACTTAAAGATTTGCATGAGGTACCGTATAAAGAATGGTTTGACCTTCAGTATGGGGCATATACGGTAGATAAATCCATGCTGGATTCAATACACTTTAATCGGGCTGATAAAATTGTACTTATCTTGGGTACGTGGTGTGGTGATAGCAAACGAGAAGTTCCCAATTTTTTCAAAATACTCAATGAGAAAGGCATATCAAACAGAAAAGTGCAGATTTATAGCGTAGACAGAAAAAAGCAGATTTCGGGAATAGATCTATCCGTATACAACTTGACACGAATTCCAACGTTTATATTTTACCGAAAAGGTAAAGAAATAGGCCGGATAGTAGAGTCACCAACCGAATCGTTGGAAAAAGATATGGCCAGAATTCTTAAATAATGTTTCGTCTGAAAACCTGCCTGCTTATAGTTTTTACATTAACTTTGCAATAGTAACAAATTCAAAAAAGGGTTAGAAGATGTATCAAGAACGAAAATCATCAAAAAACGGCGAAGGTTTTGCCATAGCCGGCATAGTTTTAGGTATTATTTCATTATTCTTATTTTGGGTACCCTACTTGGGTTTTATGCCAGCAATAGTGGCCCTCATACTTAGCGCAGTAAGCCTTATGCAAGCCACAAGCGCAGGCAATCCGCGCAATGCTGTGGTTATGGCTGCACTGGTCATTTCCATTATTTCCACCATTGCCAGTGGCTGGTGGACCTACAAAGCAACAAAGTATGTTACTGATATCATTGAAAATCCAAATGAATTGAAGGAAGTAAAAGAAGCACTTGAAGATTTTACTAAATCTTTGGATTCGATGCAAAATGTTAACATTGAAGTAAATGTAAATGAAGGAGAAGGAAGTGAAGTGATGGAAAACCTTGAGAAAACCATGGAAGAAATGGAAGATTCTATTACTATCATTAAAAAAGAAAAGTGAAATAACATATAAGCTAAAATAGTAAGCACTCAGATACTCTTAAAAAAGTATTCAATGGAAAATCCTGTAAACTTGGTTTACAGGATTTTTTTAATTTTATTATTGAAGTAAACATTGATAATATGCAAGTTTTTAAATTCATACTACAAATAACAAACGTTTTTGATATAATGTTCCTAAATAAACATAGTTTAGAATACAAGGAACAAACCCGCATTAGGTTACGCTAAAAATAGATAAATAAAAAACTCTTGCAGTAAAACACTGCAAGAGTATCAAATAAACCAAATTAAACTTACAATGTATATTACTTGTTGCAATTGCTTTTACACATGCCTTGACCGTGGCCTTTTCCTCTGCCTTTACCATGATGGCCATTGCCCATACCAAAACCACGGCCGGGAGAATGTTGGTCAAACATTACGCGCTGTTTATCAGTAAGCAACGCCCTTATATCCTGAATGTGTTTTTCACGTTCTTTCTGGAGAGATGCACTAAGTTTAGTTATATCATCCACAACCAACTCAATTGCTTTAAAATCGACTTTTTCAGCACTCCTGAGAGTGTTTAGCCTTGCCTCCTTTTCATCCATTTCATTTTTGAAAGGCAATACTTTCTTCATGTGGGCAGTTTGTAATTCTTCCAGTTTTTTAGATTGTTCATCAGTCAAATCCAAAAAAGCATCAAGCCTTTCGGGCATATGTCCCGGACCACGCATAAAACCATTCTCGCCAACACAGTCACCGTTTCCGCGACCATTACCACGACCATTGCCACGATCATTGTCGTTGGGTTGAGCCAAAACTACCATAGTACTAAGCAGCATAGCTACCATCAATACAGATTTTAAACTTAATGTTTTCATAATCACTTTTTTTTAAAAATTTAAATATATAGAACAGATAGAAATCTATTTACAGTCTGAATCGCGGTTTTTGAAATTTCGTGAAGGATCCTGATTCCGAGCAAACATACGTTGAGCCATTTTCTTGAGCTTTTGCTCTTGCTCAGGTGTACATATGCTTCGAATATCGCTCAGATGCTTCATATTCATCCGTTCGAATACGGCAGTAGTATTTGCGAGCACCCTGAGCAGACTATCAGCTAGCAAAGTATCAGGTTCAGCAGCAAACGATAATTCAAACAATTGGCTCTTGATATGATGCAAATCATCCATTATCCATTTTTTTTCTTCAATATGTTTTGAGTGCATGGTATCAAATCTGGCTGTTTGCTCATCACTTAGTTTTAACTCCCTTATCATAAAATCGGCGAAACCACGCTGATACTTTCCTCGCGAATCTTTAGATTCATCAGTAGGATGTGGAAGTAAATGAAAAAAGATGAAAGCTATGGTAATCACATTAAGAGAAATAAGCAAAGCAATGATCCATGCCGAAACTTTAGTATTTGAAAGAATTTTTCTCATATGAATTCGATTTACAAAAGTTTTAAAATTTCTATTCGCTTACTTCAGCCAATTTTTCCAAATCAGTATATTCAAATACCCATTCTTGTTCGAACTCAGGTTGCTGAGCAGAATCGGAAACCTGTGTTTGAGAACTACGATATATGAGTACATATGAAATAAGTACAGTATTAATAATGAAAAGTGCAATTGTAGCAGCTACTTTAAAATTGTAAGCATATCGAAGCAAGGTAAACTGAGGCTCTTGTTGCTTCGACTGCATGCGCTGCTTAAGTCTGCCAAAAAAGTAATCATCTACCACAGGCTCCACTTTACTTTTTGCAGCTTCTATCAACTGTTCAAGTTCAGCATCGGTATATGTATTTTTCCTTTTCATTTTGTTTGCGATTTATATTATGACGAGATTGATTTCTAAAACTTGCAGATAAACTAAAAATAAAATGTATTTCGTAAATCTTTCTTTAGTTTCTCTTTGGCTCTGTGTATGTTAGTTTCAACAGCAGATAAACTTATGTTCATGATTTCACTTATTTCCTTGTAACTTAGGTTATCATATTTATTTAAAATAAAAGCAGTTTTATGATTCTCTGGCAGTTTCTGTAAGCACTTCCAAATCATCTCCATCTGCTCGCTGTGTTCAAGTATAGCATCCGGAGTTTCGCTGTTTGGCGCAGGACTGGCAATAGTCTTCCCATCAGCACTAAACAAGCTCTGTACACGACCCCATTTTTGTCTGCGTTTCTGAGCCCGCACAAAATCGAGCGACTTATTCACAGCAACCCGGTAAAGCCAGGTAGAAAATTTGGAATCGCCCTGAAAATTATCGATAGACTCCCAAACCTGTATAAATACCTCTTGAGCCAAATCATCGGCTTCGCTGTGAGACTGGGTAAAATGAAAACTTACATTGAACACCAATTGCTTATAACGCTCCACGAGTATTCTGAATGCATCTTCATTTCCGCTTTGTATAGCCGACACCAAATCTTTTTCTTCAAGCATATGTTTATAAGCTGTATATTTACAAAAGTTCTAAAAACGAATAACCATTAGACGCAAAACAAATTGAGGAACTTGCAAGGTAAAGCAATTATATCTAAAATAAAGTAACAATAAGTTAACAAATGACAAACAACTAAATCAGTAGTATTTACGTCTTATATGTGTCACTAAAACTAATTTCTACATGAAAAAAAATATTTATTTTCAAATTCTTGCATTGCTATTCCTAGCAAATACTCTTTTCATAGCATCATGCTCCAAAGAAGAAGATGAGCAAGAAAATCAAGGTAAATTGCCTACAACATTTACAGTAGATGTTCCTTCCTCATTGAGTACCCAAAGTACGCTAAAACTTGAATCACAAGATGATACACTAAAAGGTGGAGAGCTATATGCAAACCTCCGCACTTTTATAGCAGTAGGAGAGTCCTCAGCAAAAATGGTAGAAGACATCATGAAAGCCATTTCGCAAAACAACCTCAACCAGACCATGAGTTTCTCTTTTACCAGCGATGAAGATGGCCGCGTAAAGAATGTTGTAATCACTGAAAATGCAAGTTTCGAATCGAAAAACTATGCATATTATTTCAAAATGACCGACACTGATGGTTCAGTAGCTATGGAAGTTTTCTGGAATGAAGGCACTGTATCCGGAGTTGCTATTTTATCTTTTTACAATTTTGACCGCAGTTCAGAACAAAAATACATGAATACCAGATACAGAGTAGACTACTCTGAAACAGGTGAAAGTGGATACGACCAATACATGGTGGTTTATTTAAATGATTTCCCTATAGAAACCTCAGGAGATGAAAACAGATTTGGAATAGATAACTTAAAAATGTGGGTAGGCAAGAAAAATGGTTTTGTTGAAGTAGGTGGTAACTCCAATCATCCGAATATGTACCTGATAACTCCTACCCCTGTAGGATTTGGTTGGGCATTTGTAGGACGTGCAGATGTGGCCGGTACTATGGCAGTAGCCACAGTGGGTCTGCCTCCTATGACACATACATCTACCTCAGACATATTTACAACCTATAGTATGTACAACGTACTCAAAGCACAGTTTCATACCGTACTTGATGTAACATACAGTCCAATTCTGGTAGAAATGTATCTGCAAACTGCTCTCGTAAATGCGCAATCACCCGCATATTTTACAAATTCCGGCTTCGTAGGAGCAGGTGCCACCGCGCCCAGCGGATTCACCGAAAACTTAACCAATTTGTCTGGACTTCTGCCTTACGTTCCAAACGACATTTATAAACTGGAGGTAAAATTCTCCGGCGAATCAAAATGATTATAAATCAATCCGATACGAAAAACCCGCAAGTTTATATTTGCGGGTTTTTTATTTTTTTTGAATGAAATAAAAAAAGAAGAAGTAAATTTGAAATTAAATCTGTGTCAGAATCAACTTTCCTGATGCACCAAATTCAATTTTTAAGCACATGATGGAAACTAAACTTACCAAAGAGTATGCACGGCAAAAGGACGCCGAACGCAATTTGCTTGCTTTCAGGAAAGAATTTCATTATCCGGTATACAAATCCTATATGGACACGCATACGCTTGGATTAATGCCCGTATCGGCACAAAAAGGCATAGAACAAGCGCTGCAGGAATGGCAAAAATATGCATCGAACAGTTGGACACAATTGCAGGATCCATGGCTCGCTATGGCCGAAAATGTAGGGGCAAAAATGTCGGAACTCATGGGCGCACACCCCAAGGAGGTGGTTGCTACTGGTACACTCAGTTCGAATCTCATTTCAATGCTCACTACTTTTTACAAACCAATTGATAACAGATGCAAAATACTCACCATTGACCAAATTTCAGTTTCACATATTTATACCATTCACTCATATTTACAACTTCAGGGACTCGATCCGTTTGAAAATTTGGTAGTAATTAATACCCAAAATGAGTTTATATCTGAGAAAGAAATAATTTCACAAATAAGTGATGAGGTAATATTGCTCATATTGCCTTCGGCAAGCAAGATAAACGGACAGCTATTCAACTTATCCTATTTGTCAAATCAGGCACATGATAAACAAATAATTATAGGTTTCGATTTTTCAGATACAGCAGGCGCTATACCGCATACCATCAGTGAAAGTGATATAGATTTCGGATTCTGGACTGCTAGCAAATATTTGTATGGGGGCCCTGGTGCCTCGGCATTCTTATACATCAATAAAAATCATTTTGGCCGCCTACCTGGTATCACCGGGTGGTTTGGCAATCAAAAGCCTGGCAAACATCCGCACCCAACATACTAAACCTATATACCATAGATAAGGCACTTGATGTTATACTTGAGGCAGGTATACAAAATATCAGGCAAGAGTCTCTTCAACTTACCGGATATTTCATTTGGCTATGCCATAGCGTATTGTCAATGTCGCCTATGAATTTCAGGCTACTTACCCCGGAACGCATTGATCAAAGAGGTGCACATATAGCAATACAACATATCGCAGCACACAAAATATTTAAAGCCATGCTAAAAAAAGGTTTTTCATTTGAATACAGGAAACCAGATATATTACGTTTTTCACCCAATGCATTGTACAATACATACGAAGAATTGCTCGAACTGGTACTCGCACTCAAAGAGGTAATGGAGCGTAGAGAATTTGAAAAGTATTGAGCAAGATTTCTATATCATCGGGCATTCAAAAATACTTGTTGAATCACTAATATTGTATTAGTACCATAAATTAATCAAAAAAGTGTACGAGAATATGAATATTCTATGGGCAATTATGTATATTTATGTGTTCTAACATACCCTTTGTGAAAATTTTCCAAATAGGATACTTACGTAATGTATACATAGAAATCCGGATTATAAAACAAAAAATGGAATGAAAACATACAAAACAAACATAAAACCCGGGAGTGCCACAGCTCAGAAATGGGTAGTAAAGGCCGGATTTTTTGCACTGGGACGCACCATTGCACACTTATCTGCAACCGACGACGAAGTAATGAGAGAAATTGCAGCTTGGCCCGAAGGATATTCCTTTTCTATGAATGTGCTTCCCGCCGGCCCCTGCCTGGTGATGGAAAAACTAAACAACAAAATGCATTTCATAGGGCTCGATGCTAAGCCTGATGCAGATATGATAGTAGAAGTAAAAAACCTGAGCATTGCTTTCAAAATGATAATGGCCCAGTTGGGTGCACACGACGTATACGCTCGCCATGGCATAGGCGTAACCGGAAACATAGCCGATTCGATGAAACTCATTCGCATCATTTACAAGGCTGAAGCCATGTTGTTTCCAAAAATATTAAACAAAAACATACTGAAAGAATCGCCTGACGAAACTTTGCAATTGCAGGTAAAAAGGCTAAAAGCCATCACCTTGGGAGTTATTTTAGGAAAATAAAATATAAAACAAAATGATACCAGCTTATTACGAATTTTATAACCCGGTTAAAATAAATGCCGGAGATGGAGCACTCGAAACCATACCTTACGAACTGGGGCAAATGAACGCTGCTAAGCCTTTAATAATTACAGACAAAGGAGTAGTAAAAAATGGATTGCTCGAAATTGTACTCAATGCTTTTCGTGATTCAGAAATTGTAATTGGTGCCGTGTACGACGATACTCCACCCGACTCATCGCTGGTGGTTGTAAATGAAATCACTGCACTGTATCATAAGTCAGGTTGCGACAGCATCATTGCCCTTGGTGGTGGATCTTCTATAGATACGGCCAAAGGTGTAAATATAGCCGTTTCCGAAAAAACAAACGATATAGCGACCTTTATGGGTGCCGACAGGCTCAAAAGTACGCCACGTCCATTTGTGGTGATACCAACCACCGCCGGAACGGGAAGCGAAGTTACACTGGTAGCAGTAATAAACGATACAGAAAACCATGTAAAACTTCCATTTACAAGCTACAGACTATTGCCCAATCTTGCAGTGTTAGACCCACGCATGACCATGACCTTGCCACCAAAAATAACGGCAATGACTGGCATGGATGCACTTACACACGCAGTGGAAGCATTTACGTGTATGCAAAAAAATCCGATTTCGGATGCATACGCAACAGTTGCTATCAGTCTCATATCGAAAAACATAATGTCAGCTACCAAACCAAATGCTAAGAAAGAAACGCGCTTTGCCATGGCCAACGCCGCTACCATGGCTGGAGTTGCTTTTTCGAACAGCATGGTAGGGGCGGTGCACGCCATAGGGCATGCATGCGGCGCCATAGCCCGCGTACCTCACGGCATGGCCATGTCGATACTGCTTCCACATGTGATGGAATTTAACATGGATAAGCTTGAAGATTTGTATGCCAAACTATTGCTTCATCTGACAGACGAAGAAACGTATGCAAAAACATTTCAGTCGCAAAGAGCCAAAAAAGCAATTCAGCGTATAGTAGAAATGCGAAAAGAACTATACGACATAGCTGGGTTGCCGTTTACACTGAGAGGTGCCGGAGTTACTGAAGAACAGTTCGCAAAAATAGCAGAACTGGCTATGAACGACGGAGCCATGCTGCCTAACCCAAAAATTTTGACCACAGCCGATGTAATAGGCATATTGAAAAAAGCATACTAAAAATAAATCAGCGTTATGAAACAGCAAATAACAGAAGCCGTAAATAAACAAAAAGCGTTTTTTCAGACTAATGCAACTAAAGATGTAGAATATAGGCTAGATGCGCTGAAAAAATTGAAACGTACGATACGCAGATTCGAAGATCAACTCTGCGATGCACTTTGGGAAGATTTGCACAAAAGTAAATTTGAGGCCTACGCCACCGAAATTGGGATTGTACTCGATGAACTTTCGGTACACATAAAAAATGTAAAGAAATGGGCCAAGCCCGAAAAAGTTTCTACACCAGTATTACATTACAAAAGCGATAGTTACATATATAACGAGCCTTTTGGAACCGTGCTGGTAATAGCACCCTGGAATTATCCATTTCAGTTGTTGTTCAATCCACTTATTGCAGCCATTTCATCTGGCAATACAGCGGTGCTTAAACCTTCTCCATATACTCCACGTACTTCAGAAGTAATGCATGAAATAATAAAAGATTGTTTTCATGAAGAATATATATGCTTATTTAAAGGAGGACGCCAAGTAAATCAGTGGTTGCTTGAGGAAAAATTTGATTACATCTTTTTCACTGGAAGCCCAATGCTCGGGAAACAAGTCATGAAAATGGCCGCCGAAAACCTGACCCCTATAGCTCTTGAGCTAGGCGGCAAAAGCCCATGTATAGTAGACGAGAATGTAAATATTGATGTTGCGGCCAAACGCATAGTTTGGGGAAAATACATAAATGCCGGGCAAACATGCATAGCACCCGATTATCTTTTTGTTCACAAAAAAGTAAAAAACAAACTTTTGGACAAGATGAAAGAGGTAATTACCGAATTCTTTGGCGAAAATCCACAAGAAAGCGATGACTTTGCAAGAGTTGTAAACGAGGCCAATGTATTGCGCCTCCAAAAACTTATGGAAGGACTTACAATTTTTGCAGGCGGCCAGGTAGATGTTACCGAGAAATACATTGCCCCAACTATTTTGACGGATGTGACTCCGGAGCATCCAATCATGCAGGAAGAAATATTCGGACCACTTCTACCCGTAATGGAATTTACGAGTTATGCACAAGTATACAAGTATATCAATGCCAACCCCAAGCCTTTGGCACTCTATTTCTTTTCGGAAGACACAGCTCGTCAGGAAGAAGTACTTCTGAATACGAGCTCAGGAGGGGGCTGCATCAACGATACGCTTATGCACATAGCAAACCATAACCTTCCGTTTGGTGGCGTGGGCAACAGCGGTATGGGTCGTTATCACGGAGAATTTGGATTCAAGGCACTAAGCAATCCGAGGGCAATACTCAAAAAATCGACCTTATTAGATGTGCCGGTAAGATACGCTCCATACAAAGACAAACTAGGTATGGTAAAAATGTTGCTCAATTAACACTTTAGCTATTCACTCATTTAAAAGTTATTTCACATTTCGGGGTATGGTAGAAAAAGACAAAGTACGTTCAAAAATTATATCGCAGGCATGCATTATCTTCCGGAAGTTTGGTTACAAGAAAACCACCATGGACGATATTGCACGTTCCACCAAAAAAGGCAAAAGCTCAATCTATTATTATTTTAAGGGCAAAGAAGACATATACAACGCCGTAGTGCTCAGAGAAGCGAGCTATTTCAGGCAAGCAATCATGCAGGCCATATCGTCGGGCAAAGACCCATATGACAAGCTTAAGCGATACGTACTTACCCGTATGAATACCATACCCCTGACTTCGAATTTTCACAATGCACTTAAAATAAAAGATGTACGCGACTCTGAATTCATAGTCAGGCTAAACAAAATATATGATCACGAAGAAATAAGGCTCTTCAAAATCATACTAAAAGAAGGTGTTGAAAATAACTATTTCATGGTGAACGACATTGATCTGGCAGCAACTGCCATAGTAATGGCAATGCGAGGAATGGAAAGCCGACTGATGGAAGAAGAAATACATGAGGTATATATACGGAGGCTCGACGAAATCATTCAAATTATTTTTTATGGAATAGTAAACAGAGAAAGTACATTCGTACCGGCTGCCAATATTAATAAAGTGAAAGAAAACATAAACAACTAATCTAATACATCTTACAAATAATCATTTAAAGTATTTTTTAATCAAATAGAGGCCATGATTAAATCCAATAGGTCATAAAAGAACATTGCCTTACTACTTTCTCAAAACTATACGGAAAGTAGTGCCCTTTCCGGGTTCAGATGACTTGATGAAGATCTTGCCATTATGATAGTTTTCTACAATCCTTTTTGCCAATGAGAGGCCAAGCCCCCAGCCATGCTTTTTAGTTGTAAATCCGGGCTTAAAAACAGTCTCAAATCGCGATTTTGATATTCCCTTTCCGGTATCCTGAATATCTATATATACTACCTGTATATTATCGGTTACGGTTACATATATAGCACCCACACCATCCATGGCATCAATCGCATTTTTACAAATGTTCTCAACTACCCACTCAAATAAGGCTTTATTGAGGGGAACAAACAGAGAATCAACTTTGGGGTAGCTTTGGTAATAATTTATATGTTTTGAATTTCTAGATTTCAGATATTTTATAGTTTCTCTCATCACTTCGTTTATATCGTTAGGTATCAATACCGGAACAGAACCAATTTTTGAGAAACGTTCCGCAATTGTATCCAGTCTGACGATATCCTTTTCCACCTCCTCCACCAATGGATCATCTTTTAGACGTAAATACTCTACCCAGGCCATTAGCGCCGAAATGGGAGTACCAAGCTGGTGAGCCGTTTCTTTCGACATACCTACCCATACCCGGTTCTGTTCAGCATTCCTGCTTGCACTAAATGCCTGATAAGCAATGTAAATAAATAAAAATATTACAGAAAGTTGCAAAAAGGGGTAATAATATAACTCATTAAGCAAGTGCGAATCTTCATAATAAATCCGATTGATTTTTGACCCCTGTATTACCACCTCTATGGGTGTATGCTGCGCTTTCATACTATTAAGTTTAGCCATCAGTTTTTCATGATTTGCCAATAGCTTCGGATCTATATTTATAGCCGTAATCACGCTATCATGCTCGTTAGTAAGTATTACAGGTATACTTGTGTTGTTTTGCATTACCTGAAAAACGATGCTATTGATATCATCCTCGAGACCGGTATCTTCAATTTGCCTGGTAGCCTCAGCCCAAAGCTCCATTTTCTTGCGCTCTTCAATTTTTAATTCCCTCACAATGCGGTTGCTGTACCAAATGGTAGTTATTACTATACCCAATGCAGCTATCAGCAGAACAAATTTTAGATATTCTTTATGCATGTTAAAAAATCAAATATCAGTATAGTATGAATATAGCTGGCTCGAAAGGGTAATATAATAGAATTTTTGATTGAGTACAAAATTTCGCTGCATATACCCTATGTGCAGTTGCAGATTGGTACGAGGGTTTATCACCAGATACAATTTTACATCGGTGTAACTCATTTTACGGTCATATTTAAGCAATTCGCCATAGTTGTTTACCTCAGCATTAGGTATCCAACTATCGGTTGAAACAGCAGAATCCCGGTATACAGCATTCATTTTCAGGTGCACACCTATGCGTTTGTATCTGTAATCGGCTATCATGCAAAATTCGCTGAAGTCATTTCCCAAAGGATGCGACATGGGTTGGTTGTAGTGCATATGCGCCATATACGCATCGGGTGAAGTATACATAGATTTGCCAACCATATTCAACTCTGCATGAATCAGTACATGATGGTTCATGTTGGTCAGCCATTGTGGTTGAGCTACGCTAAACCCTACTTGTAATGTTGAACTAAACCCGACATCGGCAAGCGAAATAAAATCAGCAACCAACTGTGAATATAGCTTTATATTTTCCATGGGTTTGTACATCATATTCAATCCCAATATATTATTAGTTCTGTGAATTCCAGTTTCTGAACTAATTGTATTCATAATAGGTATCGGCAAAAGCTTTAACCAATAATAATTGTTTTCACCTTCCAAGCGCGGATTCCAAATCGTAATCTCAGTAAAGGAAATAGCAAATTTATTGTCATATTCCCAACTCAGATGCATCACTGAAGCCGGTCGGCGTGTGTGGTATGCATAATATTTGTATTTAAAAAAATTCTGTTCGCTGAGCATCCAGAAATACTTCCAGCCATTGTGAGAGAGCCTGAGCGAAAGGTAAGGATAGGTGTTGCTATAATCCGACCACAGCAAAGAGCGATAACCATACCCTATAAAGTGCTTCCCTTGTCCCACACTTATATTCAACCATTTGACAGCGCTATAATCAAAACTACTTTCCACCCTCGAAAAATCGTGTCCATTACTTTCGAATATTTTAGAAGCACCTTGCCCGGGAACAACCAGTGTTTGCTTCACGTAATCATTCAGATAATCGGGGAAGGTAGCCTGATTTTCAAAAAAAGCAGAATAGAACTTAACTTTCTCACCAAATGTTCCTCGAATACGGATCGCCCTGCCGTTGAGTAAGTATCTGGTACTACCCATTTGTTTCATATCCACATACAACACAGGGTTTAATTCGAGTGCCAGTTTTTCCTTCTTTATTACAACAAAATCCTCATAAAACAATTTTCTAAGCCACCAGTTCTTCAGCAAACTGGTATCTCGCCCAATGCTTATAAAATCGGCAGGATATATGCCATGTATATATGTATCTGAGATGCCGTGCAATAGCCTGTTGGAATAATGCTCAACATGCTGCGCAGATGCGTAATACTGTGGAAGTAAATAGATAATAAATGCAATGAAAACTTTCCTCATGCCGGTAAGTTTGAATAACCCTAATGTAGTAATAAGTTTGTATCAAAAGTACTAAAAAATATGTCTGCAATAAAGTCAAACGGCCAATTAGTGCAACAAAATGAATTAGAATAACAAAGCATGAACGAACGCAGAAGAAAATAGAGATTAATAATTTTTAATATATTGCGATGGTTTATACGCATACATTTGCAGCATAAACTATAATTACAAAAGAGACATGAGTAATACCATATTCACATCCAATAATCTACCCGACTTAAGTGGTAAAACAATCATAGTAACCGGAGGAAACAGCGGCCTGGGAGCCGAATCGGTAAAAGTATTTGCAGAACAAGGCGCACAAATAGTAATGGCAGTGCGCAGTATAGAAAAAGGTGAAGAAGTAAAAAGCACTTTTCTGAAAGTATGCGACGACTTAGCTATAGATGTTATGCAACTTGATCTCACAAATCTGCAATCTATAAAAAGTTTCGCCCAGCAATTCAAAGCTAAATATACAAAACTCGATATTTTGCTCAACAATGCAGGCATCATGATTCCCCCTTACCAAACCACCACCGATGGTTTCGAAAGCCAAATGGGAACCAACCACATGGGACATTTTGCACTTACCGGATTGCTGATGGACGTACTAAGCAAAACGCCAGGGGCCAGAGTAGTAAATGTAAGCAGCATAGCACACAAAATGGGGAAAATGGATTTCAATAACCTCATGTATGAAGGCGGAAAAAACTATAATGCGACAAAAGCATATGGCCGTTCAAAACTGGCGAACTTACTGTTTACCTTTGAATTGCAGCGGTATTTTGAAAAGAATAAGATTCAGGCCATTTCGGTTGCTGCACACCCTGGAGTATCGCAAACTAACTTATTCAAATTTGCCGCAGATGCTTGGTATGCAAAATTTTTGCTGCCCGTATTTAAACTTATGATACAAAGTTCTCGCATGGGAGCCATGCCACAAATATATGCTAGTATAGCTGATAATGTAAAAGGTGGAGAATACTACGGCCCCGGTGGCTTGCGCGAAATGTGGGGTTACCCAACTCTGGTAAAGGCTAAAGATGAAGCATACAATATCAATGACGCGCGTCAATTGTGGGAAGTTTCAGAAAAATTAACCAGTGTGAAATACTAGATTTCAGCCCTTTATCAAAAAAATCAAGAATATCTTTCTATAAATAAAAAAAATTAGGGTGAAGCCAATACATATATTTGTATAGTGCTTCACCCTAAGGCTTTTAGAGCCATGAAGAAATAAGGTCAATCCAAAACTCAGTTCCTAAGCCCGATTTCAGAAATACAGCCAAAGGTGGAATAAAAATAGCTAAGATTACCAATACGATTTGGTCAACCTGTGTAGCTTTTACCTCAGCAGATTGTCCGAAATCAGGGGTAGTGGGTGTGGTTTGCTCAACCTGAATGGCTTGAGTAGCATTTTGCTTTACTTCAACAGCATTTGAGGTCAGCGAAAGACCTAAGAACAAAAATGCAACTAGAAAAATGAGTCTGATTTTCATAATGAAATTGGTTTAAGTGATTATTAATTAAGCAATAGTAACTTCTTTACAAAGATAAACATTTTGTATGGCATGCAGCAATTTTACCCCATCGTCCATAGGGCGTTGGAATGCTTTGCGTCCACTGATGAGGCCCATACCACCGGCACGTTTATTTATGACTGCTGTTTTAACAGCGGCCTCAAAATCGCCTGCCCCTTTTGATTCGCCTCCGGAATTGATCAAACCAGCCCTGCCCATATAGCAGTTTATAACCTGATAGCGGGTAAGATCAATCAGGTTTTCGGAACTCAAATCGGAATAAACTTTTGGGTGTGTTTTTCCAAAATTCAAAGCAGTAAAACCTCCGTTGTTGATAGGTTGCTTTTGTTTTATAATATCGGCTTTTATGGTAACTCCTAAGTGATTAGCCTGGCCGGTAAGGTCGGCAGAAGTATGGTAGTCTATTCCATCTTTCTTGAAACCATTGTTTCGCAAGTAAGTCCAAAGAATGGTAGCCATACCCATTTCGTGCGCCAAATCAAATGCATCAGAAATTTCCTGAATTTGTCGTCCACTTTCGTCCGACCCAAAATAAACGGTAGCACCAATGGCAGCAGCGCCCATATCCGCAGCTTGTTTTACACTGGTAAACAGTATCTGGTCGTACTTATTCGGATAAGTAAGTAGTTCGTTGTGATTTATTTTTACAACAAAAGGAATTTTATGGGCATACTTGCGTGCTACTGAGCCCAGTACGCCAAGGGTACTGGCAACGGCATTGCATCCACCCTCTATAGCAAGTTTTACAATGTTTGCAGGATCGAAATAAATAGGATTTGGGGCGAAAGATGCACCAGCACTATGTTCGATACCCTGATCTACTGGCAAGATAGATACATACCCGGTTTTTCCGAGCCTTCCCTGATCAAAAATTTGCTGCAAACTACGCAAAACCGGTATATTTCTATCTGAATCTTTAAACACCTGATCTACAAAATCGGGATTAGGTATATACAGGCCCGAGGCCGAAACCTTGGCTTTGTAGGTAAGCAAAGATTCAGCTTCGCTTCCTAGCCTTTTTGTAATATCGTTAATCATCGCTTGTAAGTATAAAATGTTACTTATCAAATATACTATTATTATCGACAATTACATCCGCATTTGGTTGCTTTTAAGTTTGCAGAAAAGTTAAAAAAAATAAAAACTGCTCACCAAATCCAAAAATGATTCAATGAGCAGAAAATTATATAAAAATGTTTAGCTCGTATTATTTGGCTTTACCCTGATTTGCAACAGCATCCATGGCAGCTTTCACTTTTTGAGGATCGCCCAGGTAGTAGCTTTTTATAGGTTTCAAATCGTCGGTAAGCTCATATACCAAAGGTAATCCGGTTGGAATATTCAATTCCAGAATATCAGTTTCGCTTACGTTATCAAGATATTTCACCAAAGCACGCAAGCTATTGCCATGAGCGGCTATGATTACACGTTTACCACTTTTGAGAGACGGAACAATCTCGCTGTGCCACAAAGGCAAGAAGCGCTCTACAGTATCTTTCAGGCACTCGGTAGTAGGCAGCAGTCTTTCGTATACATCGGCATATGTACGCTCGTGGCCAGGATATCTGGCATCCACTTTTTCTAACGCTGGAGGTGGAACATCGTAACTTCTTCTCCAAATTTTCACTTGTTCCTCACCATGCAAAGCAGCAGTTTCGGCTTTATTCAGACCTTGAAGTCCGCCATAATGACGTTCGTTGAGCCTCCAAGACTTTATAACAGGAATCCAAACCTGATCCATGTTATCCAAGGCGAAAAAAAGTGTTTTTATAGCCCTTTTGAGAACTGAGGTATAGGCCATATCAAACTCGAAACCATTATCTTTCAATACTGTTCCAGCTTCTTTGGCTTCTTCCACGCCCTTTTCACTCAAATCTACATCAGTCCAACCGGTAAAACGGTTTTCCTTGTTCCATTGGCTTTCGCCATGGCGAAGCAATACTAGTTTAATCATGTTCGTTATTTTAACAAAATTGTAAATTCTCAATTACTTTACAGTGAACTGTAAACCCACAGATTTATAGTTCATTCAGGCTTTAAAATTAAGATAGTTTGTACGTTATACCAAATTTTTTACATCCTTTTGGTGTGCAAATATACAATACACATGGTCTCAAACGTTACATATCAGTACTTTTGCATCAACCACATTTTTTCGAAAAAAAATTTGCATTTGTAAAATTACAATTTCTATATTTGACGAACTCTAAAAAGTAAAATATATGCTCAAACGCACTTCAATATTAGGTTGGTGGCACAGTGGATATTTATCAATTCCCTGCTGAGCATTATTTTCATTGTTTTTAAACTCCAAAAACGGCTTGCAGGAACTTCTGTAAGCCGTTTTTTTTTTAATGTACTTATGAAAAATTTTATGATATATCCCGGAAAACGATGGTGTTGGTGTCGCTAAAAATCTGTCTGAATGCAAATGATTCAATTCAGAACTCTTTTTACGTACACATAAACTAAAGATAAAAAATGGAAAAAATAAAGATTGAAACACAAACAACCCGCATGTTGGCCGATACCTATACTCCTGTGGGTATATATCTCAGGCTACGCGACATATATCCAAACTGTTTGCTTTTGGAAAGTTCAGATTTTCATACTTCCGAAAACAGCTGGTCCTTCATATGCCTCAAACCAATCATTACATTCAGGGTAAATCATGGAAATATAGAAATCATTCAGAACGATGAAGTTACCACATCTGAAAAAATAAGCAATCCAACTGTTGTAGCTGAGCGACTAAACGATTTCATAGAAGCATTTAAGCCATCGAATTCGTCTTGGTTCAATGGTTTGTATGGGTACACAGCATACGATGCGGTACAATATTTCGAACAAATCACATTGGATCAAAACAAAAACGCAGAGTTTGAAGTTCCTCATATACAATATAGTGCCTACCAATTTATAATTGGCATCAATCATTACAACGATGAGCTCATCATTTGCGAAAACCTGCTTGCAGACCAAGTATCTGAAATAAATCAACTTCAGGCATATATTGCAAAGCGAAGCTTCACCACCTATCCATTCAATCTGGTTTCGGAGGAAAAAGAAAATACCACCGATGCGGAATTTCTGAGTATGATTGATGAAGCCAAAAACGAATGCATAAAAGGGAATGTTATACAAATGGTGCTTTCGCGCAGATATAGCCGCCAATTTACGGGCGACGATTTCAATGTGTACCGCATGTTGCGTTCGGTAAATCCCAGTCCATATTTGTTTTACTTCGATTTTGGTTCATTTCGTCTTTTTGGTTCATCCCCCGAAACACATCTTCATATAAAAGATGGCAAAGCAAGTATAAACCCGATAGCAGGTACCTACAAAAGAAGTGGCAACGATGAAACAGACCGCATACTGGCTGAAAATCTGAAAAATGACCCCAAAGAAAATGCTGAGCACGTGATGCTGGTAGATTTGGCCAGAAACGATTTGAGCAGATACGCCAATCAGGTAAAAGTAGAGGTGTACAAAGAAATTCAGTTTTACTCACATGTAATTCATTTGGTATCAAAAGTTTCAGGTGTGCTCAAAAACGAAAAGTCGATTATAGACTTGTATGGAAGCACATTTCCGGCAGGAACTTTAAGTGGAGCACCCAAATACATGGCCATGAAACTGATAGACAAACTAGAGAAAAGCAAACGGAGCTTTTATGGAGGCGCTGTTGGTTTTATTAGTTTCGATAAGCATATGAACCATGCCATTACCATACGTTCCATACTTAGTACGCAAAACCATTTGCACTATCAGGCAGGCGCCGGTATAGTAGCCGCCTCCGATTCGCAATCAGAACTTCAGGAAGTAACCAACAAACTGGGAGCACTGCGCAAAGCATTGTCCCTAGCCAACAATCAGGAATTATGAAAAAAATATTGATGCTAGATAATTACGATTCATTCACTTACAACCTTGTTCACTATCTGGAACAACACGACGACGTGCAAGTGGATGTATACCGAAACGATAAAATTGAACTTGAAAAAGTAGCAGATTACCAATACATAGTGCTCTCGCCGGGTCCTGGTTTGCCTCATGAAGCCGGAATACTTATTCGACTTATTCAACAATATGCACCCACCTGCAAAATACTGGGAGTATGCCTCGGGCACCAGGCTATAGCCGAAGCATTTGGAGGCAAGTTGGAACACATGGGACATGTGCTGCATGGGGTAGCGACCAATACCCAAATAGTTTGCACCGATGAAGGCCTTTTCAATGATGTTCCCACCCAATTTATGTCTGCCCGATATCATTCATGGAGCGTAGCAAAGGAGCAATTGCCCGACGATATAGAAATAACAGCGGTAGACGAGCAAGGGCGCATCATGGCACTCAGGCATAAAAAATATGATGTAAGGGGAGTCCAATTTCATCCGGAATCGGTATTGACCCCAGAGGGTATGAAAATGATATATAACTGGTTGAATAATTAATAAGCAGTACACATGAAACAAATACTTTCAGACCTTTTCAGCCACCAAATTCTTACATATGATGTTGCGTACAATGCCCTCAAGCAAATGGCAGATGGCAGCATGAGCGAAATCGAAATGTCGGCATTTGTATCGGCTTACATCATGCGATTTCCAACACTTAGTGAAATAAAAGCATTCAGAGACGCTTTACTCAGTCTGGCAGTTCCGGTAAAGCTGGAACACGATAATCTGATTGACGTTTGCGGAACAGGTGGCGACGGGAAAAACACTTTTAATATTTCAACAGCCAGTGCATTTGTATTGGCAGGCGCCGGATACAAAGTAGCAAAGCACGGCAATTATGGTGTTTCGTCGGTAAGTGGTTCATCCAATATTTTAGAATACTTCGGCTACAAATTTACAAACCAAAGCGATGCACTGAACAAGCAGCTCGATCAGGCAAACATTTGCTTCATGCATGCCCCTCAGTTTCATCCAGCTATGAAACAGATTGCACCCGTGCGCAGAACACTCAAAATAAAAACCTTCTTCAATATGCTAGGCCCCATGGTAAATCCGGCCAGGCCACAATACCAACTGGTGGGTGTATACAATGCAGAACTAGCGCGTCTCTACAGCTATCTGTACCAAGCACAAAACGTTCAATACAGCATCATCCATTCCACAAGCGGATACGACGAAATTTCTCTCACCTCAGAGGTAAGAATAAATACTCCACACGGCGATTTTTCATACCTTCCCTCCGAGTTAGGATTCGAAAAAACACATGAGGACGAAATAACTGGCGGAAATAATGTGGATGAAGCGGCCCTGATGTTTGAGAAAATACTCACCAACAATGGAACCCAGGCTCAGACCAATGTACTGCTCGCCAACACAGCAGCCGCTATACGTACTTTTCATCCCAATAAAAACTGGGAAGAGTGTAAAGAAATTGCAGCAGAATCTCTTCACTCCGGCAAAGCGTATCAAAAGTTTAAGAAACTAATTGAAACTTCTTCGTTATGAATGTACTTGAAAAAATCCTGATATCGGTACACGAGCATCTCCCATGCTTTCGCTTAAGAAAAATCTCGAAACCCCAGGTGCTAGCGGAATCATTGCAGAATTTAAACGCAAGAGTCCATCTAACCCGGACATTAACATCTCTGCCATTGCAAAGGACATTTTGCGTGATTATGAGACAGCAGGAGCATCAGGAGTTTCTGTACTTACTGACGAAATTTTTTTTGGAGGCAAACATGAAGATATTACTGTGAACGCTCCATGGCTGAATATACCCATTTTACGCAAAGATTTCATCATTGATAAGCTTCAGATATTTCAATCATATGATCTTGGCGCTTCAGTAATATTGCTTATAGCCGCTGCGCTCACCCCATGTCAGGCCGAAAGATTGGCACAAACAGCCAGACATCTCAATATGGAAGTACTGCTCGAAATACACGAAGAATCGGAATTAGATCGGATAAACGAATACATTACACTCGTGGGAGTGAACAATCGCAACCTGAAGACAATGGAAGTGAGTCTGGAAACATCCTTAGCATTGGCTTCTAAAATTCCGACTCATTGCACAAAAATCTCAGAAAGTGGAATCAGAACAAGAGAAGATATATTTAAATTACGTGCTGCAGGATATTCAGGCTTTCTGATAGGTGAAAATTTCATGAAACATACAGATCCGGGAGCATCTTGCAAAGAATTTATTAAATCGCTGACCATATGAAAATAAAAGTTTGTGGAAACAAGTTCCCGGAAAATATAAGGGCTGTGGATGCCCTTCAGCCAGATTATATTGGTTTTATTTTTTACGAAAAAACTGAACGTAAAGCAAATCTGAACGTATCCGATTTTATAGAAACATTGGCTTCGGTGAAGGCTGAAAAAG
>JAIFMY010000236.1 GCA_020048155.1 Bacteroidota bacterium | reverse complement strand
TCATCAGATTACCGCCTTTTAGCACACGGCTAAAAATACCTTCTTTGGGCATCACACATTCTCCGCTTTGCTGGTATATAGCACAGTTTGTTCCATGACATTTTTTCCCCAATTGGGTTATCTGCAATTCTATGTCTCCACACACAAGCATATCAAGTGGTGCCACCATATCTATTTCAAAATCATCGAGCGTTATGTTTTCACTTACCTGTCTATGCCAATTTCCTGAATGTGCATCCCCTTCTATACCTTTTTCATAAAGACGAATTGAATCGACGGGAACTTTAATAACCCCCTTTTTCTCAGAAATATTGAGTGAAGAAATTTTCATAATGATTCACTTTTTATGTAATAATTAGTTTGATGATTGCTATAAATAAAACCACTGATAACATGTACTTTAGGGATAAATTATTTAGTCTGAAACTTCCACTATATGATCCGGCTATTCCTCCAACGAATGCGAAAAGTATGGTCAATAGCAAGTTAACATCAAGCTGTGGCCATACGTTTCCAATTCCGAGCAACCCGGAAATGGAATTGAGGAAAATAAACATGGCTGAAACTGCAGCAGCCTCTTTGATAGTAGCCCACCGGAAGATGATAAGTAAAGGTGAAAGAATGATTCCACCGCCAATGCCTATCAGTCCGGAAAAAAAGCCAAGTATAATTCCGATAATAAGACCTAGCCACCACGGAATCGGGCGGGTTAGCCTGTCGGAATTTTTGGGAATATAGAAAATTCGGGCAAGAGCTATAAGTAGAAAAACTGCAAGAATAACTTTGTACAAAAATGGATCGATCTGCACCTTGGCACCCAGGTACGCCATAGGGATAGAACCTATCACGAATGGCAATAGAAGCTTGGGCCTGAAAAATCCGCCTTTGTAAAACGCAGTGAATGCAATAACTGAAACTCCTACATTGAGTATGAGCGCCATAGGCTTCATTAAAGAGGGTTCGAATGAAAAAAGAGCCATTAAAGCCAAGTAGCCGCTCGCACCACCATGACCCACAGATGAATACAGGTATGCTATCACAAAAAATAGGATTAATAGTAATATTTCCATGTCACTTATTTTAAGTTACTTATTCTTATATAATAGAGAATCAATAGCTTATAATTAAGCAACCGGTTCTCCTTTCCAAAGTCATTTGGTAATACCAAAATCGGGAGGATGCTGTGTTTCCATCAGTATCCCATAGGTTTCAAAATCGTGAATCAAAACTGATTGTTAGATTTTTTCAACTCGGAGTGTATTTTAAGTTTCGAATAGAACAAAACAGATGTTCATACTTTTATTACCAGCGTATGCAGTTTCATATTCGTAAAGCAAATTTAAAAATTTTCCGATACGGTTGCATCGAACAATGAATACAAATTTAAAAATTTTGTGAGTTTGTATCTCAATTATCTGAAACTACAGTATTTGGTATATTTTCTGATTAAATTGGTGTACCTATTGTAAAAACTATCTTTTTTGCATATTTTTATGATCAACTTGTAGTGGTAACAATCTACTCTGTTTTCCCCCAAACTAATTAAATCATTTGATGATGAAGGTATTTGTAAGCATAAATGAACCAGATGCTTTGAAGAAACTTGCAAATCTTCAGAAAGCACTTAGAAAAGAGCGTATTAAAGATCTTGTAAGCGTGGAATTTGAACAAACCAAATTAGAGCCCGGAGCTATGGGGGCTGGTTTAGCTAATTCTGTAGGTGTGGTTTTCAACAGTGCTTCAGCACCTTTGGTTGAATTAGTAAAAACACTTCAAAAGTATGTTGATAGTTTTCGTACAGAGATTATACTTAAAAATGCCGAAGGGGACGAACTGGTTCTTACTACTAAGAAACTGGGAAAAGAAGATATTGATAGGCTCGTAGAAACTTTTGTAATACGAACCAAAAATCTGACTCAGCATGCACCTATTATGCAAACTCCAGTTGAGGCTCCGAAAAGAGGTCGCCCCAAGAAGAATCCGGCTGAAAACTAGTATTTATAAATATTTGCCCAAATTTTCTGCAATCGTTCTTTTATTTTTATTTCCTGCGCATTGTCTTGCGGATGGTATAAAATATTACCAATCAAATCTTGCGGCAAAAATTCCTGCTCAATAAAATTGTCTTTGTAATCGTGAGCATATTTATAGTCGGCACCATAACCTATTTGTTTCATGAGTTTGGTAGGTGCGTTTCGAAGATGCAGCGGTACGGGTAAGTTTCCAGTTCTTTCAACCAGACTAAGTGCCTCGTCTATACTTAAATAGGCACTATTGCTTTTGGGTGAAGTAGCCAGGTATATGGTGGTTTGCGAAAGAACTATCCTCGACTCGGGGTAGCCAATGGTATGTACAGCTTGCATGGTGGCTTGTGCCAACAATAATGCATTGGGATTTGCGAGGCCAATGTCTTCTGCAGCAAGTATGAGCAACCTACGTGCAATAAATTTCAAATCTTCTCCTCCTGCAATCATACGTGCTAGCCAATATACCGCCGCATTCGGATCCGAGCCCCTTACAGATTTGATAAAAGCGCTGATGATATCATAATGCATTTCCCCGTTTTTATCATAGTCGGCAATTTTGTGTTGCAAAACTTCAGTTACAAATTTATTGGTGATATGTAATTGAGCTTCTTGAGATGCACTCGCAAGCAACTCTATGGTATTGTACATTTTACGCGCATCGCCACCACTGAATTGCAACATGGCATCCCATTCTTCTATATTCCAGCTTATTTGTTTGAGGTAGAAATCTTTTGTTATAGCGTTATGCACCAATTGCTTAAGCTCGTCATCATTCAGATAATTCAGTATATACACCTGGCAACGGGAAAGTAGGGGAGTAATGACCTCGAATGAAGGATTTTCGGTAGTGGCCCCTATGAGGGTAATAATACCTTGCTCTACAGCACCTAAAAGCGAATCTTGTTGCGATTTTGAAAAACGGTGTATTTCATCTATAAAAAGTATGGGAGGTCGCTGATTGATAAATCTACTTTTCTGTGCTTTTTCAATGGTTTCGCGAACATCCTTAACACCAGAATTTACAGCACTTAGCATCGAAAATGGCCTTTTTATAAGCAATGAGATCATTTTTGCCAAAGTGGTTTTACCTACACCGGGAGGTCCCCATAAAATAATAGATGGAATTTGTTCGTTTTCTATAAGTCTGCGTAAAATTGCACCTTCTCCTACCAGATGTTTTTGCCCAATATATTCCTCAAAATTTTGTGGGCGCATTCGCTCAGCCAGTGGTAAATTTCCTAACATATTTTATTCAATTGCCTTAAAGTGACGATACTGGTATTATTCTTGTAAATATATAAAAATATAACTTTCATATTTGCAACTTAACATAATATCTCCTCTATGAAGACATTTTTACTGATTGTTTTCATCACTATATTACAAATTTCGCATGCTAAACTTATATTCGCACAATCCAATTCCGAGAACTTGGTTATGAACGCTAGCTTCGAGGCATTCAATGAGTGTCCGCGCGATTATACTCAGTGGAATTCAATGGTCAGGTATCTGGCCGAATATTGGAGTTATCCTACAAAAGGAACTCCCGATTTATTCAACCGTTGCAGCAAAAGTATTGCGGGAGTACCCAATAACTTTGCAGGGCAAAGCGAGCCATATTCCGGCAACGGGTATATAGGTATGGTTGTAAAAGGCAGCAGACGGAATTACCGGGAATATGCTATTTCAAAACTTAGAACGCCTATGATAGCAGGCGTAAAATATTGTGTCAGTATGAAATATAAACTCTCAAGGCAAAGTAAATATTCGGTTGACAACCTTGGTATATATTTCTCACAAGAAAATTACTATCTGGAACATGATATCTACCTGACTTTTAAACCTCAAATTCAAAACAAGCAAGGATATTATATGGATAGTAAAAATGAATGGCACTCAATGTGCGGTACATATGTTGCTCAAGGTGGGGAGCAATTCATAACACTTGGTAATTTCTATAGCGACGATTCTACTCTTTGGCGCGAAGCGGATATTAGCGATCTTAATCCGAAGCGTGTAAAAGATTATGCATATTATTATATTGACGATGTGGAAGTTACTCCTATTGAAAATTGTTTCGTATGCGAGTGCAGCATGGAAAACAGAATTGAAGCTAATATATTACCAAAAAATGTGAGGAAATACAAAGGTAATGATGGAGCTGCGGATTTGATCATTTCATATGGTGCTTCCCCCTTCACCTATGTCTGGTCCGATGGGCAAAAATCGGAAGATGCAGTGAATTTGAAAGCAGGTGATTACAACGTGGAAGTTACTGATGTAAATGGTTGCAAAGACATATTCAGTGCAAGTATAAACCAACCAGATAAGGTTTTTGAGAAAATTGAAATTGGGATAGCTAAGCAATTAGATAAAATTTATTTTCAGTTTGACACTACCCAAATGATTGATGATTCAAATAAACAATTGAATGATCTTCTGGTATTCATGGAAGAGAATCCAACATTAGTGATACAGATCATTGGGCATACCGACTCTTTTGGTGAAGAAGATTATAATATTGGACTAAGCACTCGTCGGGCGGGCCAAGTTGTTGAATTTTTAATTCGACACGGTATTGATGCAAATAGGCTTTCATATATAGGTAAAGGTGAAGCCGAACCAGTTTTTTTTGAAGAGTCTGATGAAGCTCGACAAAAAAATCGTCGGGTTGAATTTATGATTTTACGTAACTAAACACCTTTAATATATCACTTCTACTTTGGGAAGCAATTTGGCTATTTTCCCCTTTTTACCCGACGAAATATTAAGACTTCTCAAATCGAGAGAGTTAAGTTGCTTACATCCACTAAGTACCTGTGCTGCTTGCAGATAATCAAGTTCAACGTTTTCGCCCAATGTTACCAATTTCAGGTTGGTACATTCAGATAAAGATGCGGGCAAATATTTTATTTTATTTCGAAAAGCTATGAGGTCATGTAGGTTTTGAAGCCTACCAATATCGTCCGGAAGATTTTCGATGGATGCGGAGTAAATATTAAGTTCTTTCAAATGTGTAAGATTGCCAAAATTTGGCGGAAGCGCGCGCAAGGTAAAATTGAAGCTTAAATCCAAAATCTCAAGGTTTGTGAGGTTTGTGATGGTATTCGGCAAATTGTATATCTGATTGATACCCAGTTTTAGACCTTTCAGATTTTTCAGATTACCAATATTATCAGGCAATTTGCTTATTTTATTACTTCTTAAGTTGATATACTGTAAATTGGGCAACTCAATGATTTCGTTGGGTATTGTAGATAACTTATTGTCGCTTAAGTCTAAATCTTGTAAGTTTTTTAATTTCAAAATATCTGGTGGAAATACTGTTAGACGTTTTGCACTCAGATTCAGGGCATATACTTCAGCAGGATTTTTTAGTGCTTCGGTCAAATCAGTAAATACTTTTACCAATGAAAGCTGCTCTTTATTGAGCAAATGTTGTGTATATAGAATTTCATTTTCGGCATAACTTATTTCGGTACGGGTCATAGCATTTCTGAATTTTATCTGATCTCCTGCAGAAAGTGCATTCCCACGCATGTCAAATTTGGTGAGCCAACTCATTCGCATGATTTCATCAGGCAATGAATTTACTTCGTTATATGGCATTGCTATGATTCTGAGTTTATATAAGTTAGCTATTTCACGCGGAAGGCTTGTAAGAAAATTATCCTCCAAATACAATTCTTCCAAATTATTGAGCCTGCCTATAAAAGGTGGAAGTGCAGTAAGATCGTTACCAGTAAGGTATAAAACCTTCAAGTTTTCAAATTTTGTGATGCTTTCTGGCAATTGCGAAAGCGAACTATATCGCAAATCCAAGACTGTAACATCTAATGGATTTTTCAACCCATCTTCAATGGAATTGTACTCTCCTTCAATCTTATCATTGGCGTTACTTTGCGCTGATGCAGTCAATGCACTTACCATAAGCACATGTAAAAAGGCTACTTTTAGTACGAATTTTATAAAATGAATTTTATAAATTTGGCTGTTGGATAACATAATTCTTTTAACTTTACTATTGAATGTTAACTCACTTACGACTGCGAATTTAGACAATTGGTATTATTAATCAAATAAGATTTTCTTTCTCAATTAAATTAATTATGAACTTTATACTAGTTACCAGACTTAATGTGTGCCATAGGTGTATAATGATTTTATTAGGGCTTATGTTTGCCCAGTTATCGGTACTTGCACAAAACTTGGTTCAAAATGGAAACTTTGAGGAATATTTGGTATGTCCGGTAAATTTTACTGCTTGGCAAGCAAATTATGATTTTATACCTTCTTGGTCATATCCTACAAAGGGAACGCCAGATTATTTCAATACTTGTAGTAAGTATGAAGCCGGAGTTCCTAAGAATTTTGCTGGATATGCAAATCCCAATAGTGGGCGCGGATATGTTGGTATAGTATTGCTTGGTACTCAGCCCGATTACAGAGAATATATACAGACTGAATTGACTGCTACTTTGGTTCCTGGAAAAAAATACTGTGTAAGTTTTTCGTATATGCTCGCAGCGAAATCTAAATATACTATTAATCAGCTGGGACTCGTTTTTTCATCTGGTAAAATAAAAAAGGAAATTCAAACTAATATTGGCCTTAAACCACATGTCTCTTTCAATACATTTAACTATTTACGTTCAGATTTTCAGTGGGATACTATTTGTGCTGTATATACCGCGACCGGTGAAGAGCGTTTTCTGGTAATTGGCAATTTCGAAATATCAGCAAATACCAGGGCCAAAGATGTTTTAAACGAACATCCTAATTTCGTAGGGAAGAAGAAAGAGTATTGTTATGTATACATTGATGATGTAGTAGTGAGGCCTATTAACGAGTGCAAGCTTTGTCCATGTTTTATTTCAGATTTGCAAAGTGAAGTAGTTGAAAGTGGAAACAGGGTAGCTGTTGAAATTTCTGGTGGTGTAGAGCCGTATATCGTAAGCTGGAATATTGGCGGAAATTCTAGAAAAGTAAATAAAACTAAAACAGGATATTACGTTGCTACTATTACTGATGCTACAGGTTGTAGTATTAAAGACAGTGTTCTTATTAGCAATATAACCCCAATTGTGAATGAGTCTATTGAAGAGAAGTTGAACAGAATAGAGGAGGGAAATACTTTGGTTCTGGAAAATATTTTCTTTGAGTTCAATAGGTCAAACCTGCTGCCTGATAGTTACAAAGAATTGGATATACTTATTAACTTCATGATATCTACAGATGTTAAAAAGGTCGAAATTTCTGGTCATTCCGACAATGTTGGCTCTGCAGACTATAACCTAAAACTATCTGAGGAACGTGCCAAGACAGTGGTTGAATACCTTATTTATAAGGGAATAGCCGCTGATAAACTTATATTTAAAGGCTATGGTAGCAAATTCCCAATAGCCGACAATGCTACAGAAGATGGAAGAAATAAAAACAGGCGTGTGGAATTCAAATTGATTCAAAAATAAATGTAAGGGTTATATAATCATCCTAATTTGTTTGAGTAATGGTTAGGTTATACACTACCATTTTATTTGCTTTATTCACATCCTGCGGTTTTGCCAATTTGCCCAAAGAAGGGTATTATTGGTGGAATCTGAAACATGCTTGGAATGGAAATAACCATTGGACTGAGTATATGCGTATTTCTCCAGCTTATCTGGCTATTAATGCCTTACCAATACCCGATGTAGCTGTATGGGAAATTAATAAAAAACAGAAATGGAGCCTTGATTTTAATGTAAACCATTCATATTTGAAAGGAGAAAACACTTTAACAGTGCATTTGTACGCAAAATATTCATTTGAGCATATTCCTATTATTGTAAATATAGAATCACCAGCTTTTGAGTATTATGCTACAGATACCACAGTGAGAGATTTACGTAGGGCACGCAACAAAAGCGGATTCGGTGCTTCAGTAGGCGATATTTGGTTCAAAATACAAACATTCAAGCACTTGAGGAACTTTGGTACCATATATCTTACCGGTATATACAAATTACCTACGGGTTCAGGTTTTTATGATGCCAGACACATACCATACAACACATACGCCGGTATTTTATCATACCATTCGCCGGCTTTTTATCTGCCCATGCTAACAGATCCTTTGTATGCTATGCTGGGCACTGGCATATATGTATGGGAAATGAATACAAAATACTTACATTCCAATGATGCTTTTTATTTTATAGCATCTGCTAAAATGGGGAATTTGATTCTGGCTTATATGGGATATAGTGGGGAATATGAAAAGATAGATTATATAAAGTTGCCTACCAATAACTTCCCCAATAGAGACAACAACGCCAAAATGATGCTTAGTGTTGAAAATATATGGCAGACAAATATTTCATTTTCATATACATATGGATTATATAACAATGAGTACAAATCATTTAGTATTTCATACAAATTTCATTAATACCTTAATATATATACGCTTATGACAAAAACCAAAATTTCATTTATTGCTTTTTTTTTCAGTCTGTTTTCATTTCCTGCCCTTGCACAATTGTCTATTGAAAATTTTGTAAGAGGTGGTATAGACGACAGTGAGAAACTACTTCACGCATACCTCAATCCGTACGTTACAGGTTTGAGTCAAAATTTTAGTGCTGGTTGGTACAACACGGCAAATTCGCATGGCACTCTCGGTTTCGACCTTACCATTACTACCAATGTAGCACTGGTACCTCTCGAAGAACGAACTTTCAATATTGCCAATCTCGGGCTTACAAATTTGGTAGCCAAAGACCCGAATATTACAGAGGGGCAAACAGCTGCCGGTAGCAAAGACAAACTGCCTGTGGTTTTGCAAGTTCCAGACCCATTGAACCCCAATCAGAAAATCAATGTCACAGAATTTAATTTTCCGGGTGGCACTAACATCAGTTTCGTTCCATTCCCAACTATCAAAGCTTCGATTGGTATCATAAAAGAGACTGAACTGATGCTCAGATACGTACCACAAATTGAATTGGGGTCCGATGGTAAGTTTGGTTTATGGGGAGTAGGTATAAAACATGGTTTAAAACAGTATATACCTATTCTAAAAAGAGTTCCGCTATGGCATTTTGCCATCATGGCAGCTTATACGCGTATGGATGCATCCAATGCACTCAATTTGGCACCTGAAACTTCTGGAATTGTGTATGCTGAACACAGCCTGAGTGACTATACCGACCAAAAAGCAGAACTCATGGTTTCCAATCTTACCTCATCATTGATAGCATCTGTCAATCTGCCTGTATTGTGTGTATATGCAGGTGTTGGTTATTCAGCGGTTAATTCGAACTTGAAATTGAAAGGCGATTATCCCCTTACCAGTATAGAAGGTACTGATAATACTCATGCTGATAAAGGTGTTTCCCCAGGCGATAAAATTGTAGTCAGGCTTACTGACCCAATTGATCTGAAATATGAATCGCTTAGCGGAATGAACGCCACTTTAGGTCTCAGGGTTAAACTCATGCTTGTAACCTTTCATATTGACTTTACCCAAGGAAAATACTCAACTGCAACTGCCGGAATTGGCATTTCTTTCAGGTAGTAAGATCAAAAGTTCATCATATTTGATGTAACACTCTGTATTACTGAAAAATAGACTTAGCCTGAGATCTTACTCAGGCTTTTTTTTTGTCTCAACATGCAGATCCTCAGACATACAATATTAGATCATTGGTTTAAGTGCAACTCATGTTATTCGATCGGGTAGGGGAGTTAAATGATCGGTTTAAAGTCATTTTTTCAGGCGAAATTGAAATTCTGCCAGACTCAATATCCAAAATGGTGTTGAGTCAGGCTTATATTATTTCCTTATAGGTATAAAATCAACAATTTCTGGGCATATTATTTAGTGGTATATTATGTTAAGTTGAAAGAACAATTTATTGGGTAATCATGAGCCAAAAAGTACACCAAAAACAAGCAGATAATTATACGGAATGCATGAATTCACCAAACATTCTCTAGTTGGTATTGCTAAATAGAGTAGCGATACCTGCTTTGAACTATTTAAAATAACACCAAAATATAAAAAGCCAAGGTCACAAAATGCAATCAAAATAGTTGTGCTAAAATATTGATCATTTCATTTTTTACATGAAAATAAGAGCCCATTTTACATCGCTTATGAAAGATTTACATTAGTTCACAATGTTACATTTGTAAACTATACAGAAATACACAAATCAATCGGTCGAATTTACATAAGTATACGAAAAATATAGCCATTGCTTTAGCTTCTGTATACATAGTACATATGTAAAACATGCATTATCACTCACATTTATATCTTTCTGTGCACCAGTAGTATATATCACTATATTTATACTATCACTTCATAAATATGCATATCATATGGGCAAAATATTAGATTTGAGCAAATCTGTATATCCCAGAGCTTACTTACTGTAGGCTGGTAGGGTAGCGTGCACCAGCATATAAAAGGTACTCAAGAGAGCATATAACGAGCTGAAATCAATAAATATGCGGATAATAGCCACATTAAACATATATCTAGGATAAGCTGAGGAAATGTTTATGTGGTTAACTGCTATACAAGTATTACATTATCTTAACCAATGTATACACATTTTCGATTTTGTAACCACTACCCCCTATTTCAAAAATATACACCACACGTCCACAAATGTAAACCACTAAAATATACAAATGTGAATCAAATTTTTTATCAAAGAATTACAGATGTGAACATATAATTTATTACATTTGTAATCATGGAAGACAACATAAAAGATCGAATTAGTCACATTATGCAATTGGAGCAATTAAATGCTTTGCAATTTGCTGATGTTATAGGCGTAACAGGCGCTACAGTGAATCATATTTTACAGGGCAGGAAATTTCCAAGCCTTAGTTTCGTAACAGCTATACTCGAAAAGTTTCCACAGTACAATGCTGATTGGCTACTCATGCATTCAGGCAGTGTGTGGTTGGAAACCAACAATGTTACAGATAACAATACTATAGACTCTGATGCGAGTAGTATAGCTATGCGTATAGATAAACTTATAAATCATGAGCAAATGACTGCCACGGAGTTTGCTGAAGCCATACAAATACAAAGTACTAGTATTTCGCCAATACTCAGTGGTAGAAATTTTCCTAGTTTAGAAGTAATATCAAAGATTAAAACCAAATTTCAGAAATATAACACCAACTGGTTGCTTTTGGGTAAAGGAAATATGACCAAAACTGGGATTTAATATATAATTACTTGCGGATTATAGTAATGGGTGAGTTAGATATAAAGGATAGGATAAGCACAATAATGCGGCTTGAGCAGATGAACGCTTCGCAGTTTGCGGATGCAGTGAATGTGCAAAAGTCGAGTATTTCGCATGTACTTGGTGGTAGAAATAACCCTAGTTTGGATGTTGTTTTAAAAATCATAAACAGATTCCCTCATTATAATGCAGATTGGCTTCTCAGAGGCGTAGGTGAACGTTCGAAACAAGAAACTACCGGTTCATTGTTTGATGAGGAAGATAATAAGAAATCGAAAAATACAGGAAAAGGTACAGATGTAAAGCAGGTTACACCGCCTGTAACAAATGTACATGAGGAGCCAACACAAAGAACAGACCCACAAGCCGACGATAATACACAAAAAGGAACACAAGCAGAAAACTTCAACCAGGGTACCCAATATAATACAAACCCAACAGGTAACACTTTGAACCCCAATGCGGGCTTCAATGCAGCACAAAACCAATTTGTAAACAATAACCAGCCACCGTATCAAAACCTTGGAAATGGGCCAGTAAATGCGCCTATGAATCAAATTTTCAATTCCTTCTTTGGCGATAAACAGGTGGTAAATGTTGTCATTTTTTATGCCGACCGCACGTTTCGTGAGTTCAGGCCTTCGCAGGACTAAATTTTTTGACTATTTTTGCATAGCAAAAAATTTTAGCAATGTATAAAAATATTATCCGTCCGCTTTTGTTTCAATTCAATCCCGAAACTATTCACAACATTACCATCGGTAGTTTTAAAATTCTACCCCATATTCCCCTCCTGCCAAAATGGCTGAAACATCATTATGCTTTTCATTCACCTGCTTTGGAGCGTGAAGTTTTCGGATTGAAGTTTAAAAATCCAATTGGTCTTGCAGCAGGGCTCGATAAAAACGCTGAAGCCATGCAAGTATTCGAATATTTTGGTTTTGGTTTCGTTGAAATTGGTACTGTAACCCCTAAATCTCAGCCTGGAAATGAAAAACCTCGGATATTTAGACTTCCGCAGGACGAGGCAGTGATAAACCGTATGGGTTTTAACAACCAAGGCGCTCTGAATGCCGCGAAAAACCTAAAGAATTCTCAACTTAACATAATAGTAGGGGGTAATATAGGCAAAAACAAGAATACCCCCATAGATACCGCGGAAAACGACTATACAGCGAGTTTAGATATATTGTACGATTTCGTAGATTATTTTGTTGTGAATGTAAGTTCGCCTAATACTCCTAACTTAAGGGCACTTCAAGACAAAGAGCCTCTTGCCAGAATACTTAAGGCACTTAAGCTAAAAATTGCGGAAAAATCTATAAAGAAACCTCTGCTTTTAAAAATTGCTCCTGATCTGTCGCTCGGACAGCTCGATGATGTAATTGATATAATTGTTGAACTTAATATTGATGGTCTGGTTGCAACAAATACAACCATTCGTCGTTTTTATGATTCGTATAGCCAACAGTACATTGATGCTATTGGTGCCGGAGGGCTTAGTGGCAAACCACTTAAACCCTTTTCAAATGAAATAATTAAACATATTCACAAACAAACAAATGGCAAAGTTCCCATCATTGGGGTTGGCGGTATCATGCAACCGGATGACGTACTTGAAAAGCTGGATTGTGGTGCCTCCTTGGTACAACTATATACAGGATTTATATACGAAGGCCCTCAATTGGTGAAACGTTCGTTGCAAGCAATAGATTTAAAACTAAAAAAATGAGTTATCTTGTTCGAATCTTTTTAATTCTGATTGTCTATTTTACGATAGACTTTCTTATTTTCTTGTTGTATAGACGTATAGATTATGTTCAATCACATGGTTTTATCAAATGGGCCTATTGGACTTCATCTATCATCATCATCATGGGTATTATTATGTTTTCGCTGGCACGTTACATGGCCTGGCATCCCTCTATTGTTTGGGGCCAAACAATGTTCGCCCTCATGATTATATTTTTTGTACCTAAACTCGTATTCCTTCCATTTGCGCTTATAGATGCTATGGTAGCGTATCTGGCCGGATTTGCGGGCGACAATAGTGGGGTGAAACTATTGGCGCGCAGGCAATTTCTCGCCAAAACCGGGCTTGCACTCGCTGGTGTTATGATGGCACGCACTGTATATGGCATAGTGGTGGAACGTCTTCAGATAAAGCTTGAAAAAATACGAATGAACACTGGTATTTCCGGATGGCAATCTGATCCTGTGAAAGTAGTGCATATTTCGGACCTGCACTTGGGCAGTTTTATGAGTAAAGAAGAAGGTGTAGATTACCTGACAAAAGTAAATGAGTTGATACAAGATCAGGAGCCAGATCTCATACTCTATGAACAAGTGTGGAGTACTTACAAAGCTAAATACGGCTCCTTTGCCATATTAGGTAATCATGATTATGGCGATTATGTGCATTGGGACAATCCGCAGGATAAGGTGGATAACTTGATTGAGCTCGAAGAATTTTATAAGTCAGCCGGCTTTAAATTGCTTCGTAATGCAAATGAAACTATTAATATAAATGGACATAAACTATCGCTGGTAGGTGTCGAAAATTGGGGGCAGCCCCCTTTTCCTCAGTATGGTGATCTGAAGAAAGCCATGACCAATCTTCCTGAGTCGGATTATACAATACTCATGTCGCATGATCCTACCCATTGGAGTGCCGAGGTTACGAAATCCACCAATATACCTCTCACTCTTTCAGGTCATACTCATGGCTTTCAGTTTGCCATCAAATTTGGAAATATGAAGTGGAGTCCGGTGC
>JAIFMY010000178.1 GCA_020048155.1 Bacteroidota bacterium | reverse complement strand
ATGGCGCAAACAAACCAAGTGAGTGTATCTATGGGAATGGCTTATGCCAACGATGTATTTTACAGTTACAAAAATGGGGTAGTGGCGGAAGTACCTAGAGCGGGTTGGGATCTTGGTTTTACAACAAAATCTTTTGATTTCAATATAATTACCAACGATGCCTCAAATATAAAACTATGGTCTTATCCTAAGACGAATGCAAGCGGATGGGATAATGTTGATACCTCCGGCATAAAAACATGGCCTCTCATTTACAACAATGACTCTGCTTGGGGCGAAGGAGCTTTTACACGTGGTGCTTTGGCTCATCCCGACTACGGATGGGGTGTATATAGCGACAATGATCACAATGTATACGGCGATTCTATTTATATTATTCAAACTTTCAATCCCAATGGTGTACCCATTTATAAAAAGCTCATGATTGTAAAGTTGGCCACATCTACACGTATTTTCAGCATTAAATATGCCAATCTGGATAATACTGAACTGGTTGAAGTGGATATAAAAGCCGGTGAATATGATACTAAAAACTTTGTATACTATTCTCTTACTTCTGGTAATGTGATAGATCGTGAACCTGTTGCAGCTGATTGGGATATCGTTTTTACACGCTGGATAAGTTCTTATTATTTAGTTAATAATGGAGCTGAACAAAAAATAACCGGTGTGTTTACCAATCCTGCTCTCAATTCAGGTAAACAAAGTGGCATTGCAGCAAACGATGTTCCTTGTTTTTTTTCTGCACAAATGAAGCCCGATTATAGAAATATCATTGGTGGCGACTGGAAGTCTTTCAATATGAACACCATGTCGTATGATATAAAAACGGATTTAGCTTACTTTACTCAGGCAGAAAGCGGCGACACATATTCGATTCGATTTACAGGATTTAGTGGTAGTACTGCAGGAAATATCACTTTTGATCTTACGATGGTAACTGCGCCTGCGCCCGGCTCGTTCACAACTTATGATATGACCAACTTTTTCGGATGGACCGATCCTTTGCCCAATCTGGAGCCTACTATGTATGAGTATTCTACCAATGGTGGTACAAACTGGATGGCCGTGACCTCTAACCCACAGCAGATTGATAATGCAGAATATGCGGCAGGTACTATAGCTGTCAGACTTAAAGAGAATACTGAGAAATGTGTAGTGACCGGATCTTCGCTTGTTTCGCCTATTGCCTTTACAGCCAATACAGGCACTACCATGTCTAAAGGATATGCAAACGATGTGTATGTAAGTGCAGCCAATGGCGTGGTGAAGGAAGTAGTGCGCAGTGGCTGGGACATTGCCTTTACTACCAAATCTTTCGATTCCAATATTTTCATCAACGATGCCAATGGTACAAAAATCTGGGTTTATCCGAAAGGGAAAATTGCTGATTGGGGAAATGTGGATACAACCGGTTTTTATGCATGGAAAGTCATTTACAACTTAGATTCTTCATGGAATGTTGGTGCGTTCACTGCTACCGCCCTTGTGCACCCCGACTATGGATGGGGAGTATATAGCGATGTCAATCACAATGTATACGGCGATTCGCTGTATATTATTCGCCTGGAAGATGGTCCAAATGCGGTGTACAAAAAACTAGCCATTGTTGAGCTAAATTCTGTATCTCGCATTTTTACATTTAAATATGCCAATCTCGATGGTTCAGATGAGATTACGGTTGCGCTTAACGTAAAAGATTACGAGGCCAAAAACTATGTATATTATTCATTGCGCGGAAATAAAATCCTAGACCGCGAACCTGCTAAAACCGAATGGGACTTTGTTTTTACACGTTGGGTGAGTTCTTTTTATTGGACAAACAACAATATGGAGCAAAAAATAACAGGCGTATATACCAAAATGGGAGTTGAAGTGGGTGTACAGAAAGGACTTACTTCACCAGAACAGGCTTGTTTACTAAGTGCTGAATGGAAACCCGATTATCGAAACATGATTGGTGGCGATTGGAAATCATTCAACATAAATACATTTGCGTATGAAATAAAAACTGACCTGGCGTACTTCTTCAAAACGGAAGATTTAAGTATTTATCAAATGAAATTCAATAGTTTTGCCGGTACAACTACTGGTAATATTGGCTATGAATTGGTGAAAATTGACCGTTTGCCTACCCCTGCAGGCGATGCTTATGACGATGTAGCGAATACTTTTGGCTGGACTTTTGTTTCTGGATACGAAACCCCAAGTGCTTATACGATTTCCCTCGATGGCGGTACCACCTGGAATGCAGCTACTGCAAATCCAATGAATATTGGTGATATAGACCTGGCTGCAGGTAAGATACAAATTGCACTACCAAACGATGTCCAAAATTGCAAACTTGCCAGCGATACCTTGGTTTCTGCAAAAGCTTATACCAAAGGTACTGTTGGATTGGCAAGATCCGAAATGCCGAATCTGAATATATTCCCGGTACCGGCTAAGGAAACTTTGCACATAACCGGCTTACCTGTGCAAAGTACCATCATACTATTCAATGTACTGGGAGTGAAGGTGTATGAATCTGTTTCCAATAGTGAAATACAAATACCTGTAAACCAGTTATCTGATGGAATTTACATGCTACGTATAAAAAACAAACTGGGTGTATTTGATGAGAAAATAATGATTAACAAATAATGTTAATCTAAAACAGACCTAAAGCCTCGGTTTATATTCCAAAGACTTACATGGCAATTTCATCGGGCTTTAGGTTGGGTTTTAATATATTTTTTGTTGTCTTAATATGGACTATTGCACAATAGCCATATGATTTTAACGTATTTTTTTATGAAGCAATAATACCACTATGGAAGCTAAATATTCACATTTTACAGTGTATTCAACCACCTTGGCAATTTTTATTGTGTTATTATTGATGAGCATGCCCACTTGGTCGCAAAGCACTAAGGTTAGGGTTATTGATGCTGAGACCAATGAGCCTTTTCCATTTGCCCACCTGAAGGCATTTGGGGAAAATGGAAAGGATGAGATAAAGGCTATTGCAGATGCCAATGGCGAATATATTTTTCAGACTTCCGTAAAACTTACCGTAACTGTAAGCTACGTGGGATACAGCGATGCAAGCGAAACTGTAGAACCCGGCGGAAGCATCACCATCAGTTTGAAGCCCTCACAGGTAGATATTGGTGAAGTTGTAGTTACCGGGCAATATAGGCCACAGTCGGTGGATAAGTCTGTATATAAAATAGATTTGATAGGCAAAGACCAGATAACCGATAAAGGCGCTGTAAATATGGCCGATTTGTTGGGTACTGAAAGTAATATTCAAATCACCTACGATGCAGCCATTGGTACCGGATTGAAAATACAAGGACTTACTGGGGAAAATGTAAAAATACTTATTGATGGGGTTCCTGTAATTGGCAGATTGAACGGAAATATAGACCTGAGCCAGCTGAATTTAAATAATATAGACCACATTGAAATGGTGGAAGGGCCGATGTCGGTTATATACGGGTCAAATGCACTTGCCGGCACAGTAAACATAATCACCAAAGAAAATACACGTAAAAGCCTCATGGCTGGGCTCGATTTGTACTATGAAAATATAGGTCAGTACAATGCTTTTGGAACAGTTTCGTTTTCAAATAAGAAGCATACACTTACTCTTGCCGGAGGGCGAAACTTATTTGATGGGCACTCTTTCGATACTGCTCGCCTGAGCCAGTTTAAGCCAAAAGAGCAGTATAACCTGGATGCTACCTACGATTTCAAAATCAAGAATTTTGCACTCAAGTACAAAGTTTCTGCCTTCGATGAATATATCATACACAGAGGCAACGTGGAGATAAATACACGATTTTATCCATATTTTGCGCGTGCCATAGATACTTATTTCAAAACCAGAAGATTCAATAATGTGTTGAAATTGAACCAGAATATTGGTCAAAAGTCGAATTGGGAACTTATGGGTGCATATTCTATATACAACCGCAGCAGCCAGACTATGGTACGAGATATGACAAGCTTGACTGATACCCGCATAGAAGCCGATACCACCATATTCACTTCTTGGGTGGTGCGCGGATTTTTCGCATCAGGCCTAGCCGATGGAAAGTTGAACTACCAGATAGGTGCGGATATAAATATAGATGATGCTGATGGTGAGCGTATTTCTGCCGCAAATCCACGTATGAGCGATTATGCTGGTTTTGCTTCTGCTACTTACATGGTGGCACGCAATACCGATGTGCAAGCAGGTCTACGGTATATTTATAATACAAAATACGACGCCCCCCTTGTGCCTTCCCTCAACTTGCGTTGGAAGGCTTTCGATTTGTTCAACCTGCGTGCCTCATATTCACGTGGCTTCAGGGCGCCTTCTATTAAAGAGCTTTACCTCGATTTTAAAGACATCAATCACAATATAGAAGGCAACGACTCTCTGCTTGCCGAAACCAACAACAGCTACAACCTCTCGCTCTCCTACAACAACGATTCAACTTTTCTGAATTATGGTATGGATATGAATTTGTTTTACAACGATGGGCACAATATCATAGATTTGGTGCCTGTAAGTAATGATAACTCTGACGAGTTGCTATATGTAAACAAAAATTTCCTTCGCCGTAAAACACTTGGTTTTACTGCCGGTGCCGAATTGCGCATTGTACCTGCATTTTCACTGAAAGCAGATGTTTCGCGTACGGGGATAGCACGAACCATTCCGGTTGAGGATATTCAGGTTTTTACTGATTTTTCATATTCCACTGATTTCTCAATAAAAGCAAATTATAAATTTGTAAAATGGAATTCTGGGATTTCTGTATTTTACAAACGTAACGGGAAAACCGTTTCACCTTTTGCTACAGGACACGTTTCAGGCTCTAATGGCATTGGACTATACGTAACCGAGCCATACAACACCCTTGATATTTCTGTTACTTATCGAACTTCTTCTTCGGGTTTGGCTGTTGTATTGGGTGGTAAAAATCTATTCAATACTACTTATGTTGATATTACAAATGGTGAACAGTCATTGGATAGGCTTACATCGTGGGGTAGAACATTTTTTATAAAACTGACTTATGATTTCAGCAAATTTTAAAACTAATATATGGGCTTTGGCTATATTCACACTTATAGCATTGGCGGGATGCCTGCCCCAAGATTCCATCATAGAGCTGCCCGAATACCGGCCAGGCGAAACGAAGGTGAATTTTATGGATGAGTCTATATACTCGCATGTTGCATATTTCGATTTATCTGCAGATACTTTTGTTTCAGTGCATCCGAAAATACTATGGGATTTGTCGTTTGAAAATTCTCCCAATGGCTGGCATGTTATTCTAAATTCATCAAAAAGAATGTATGCGGCAAATACCGGAACCAAAGATTTTGCCGCATATACAAACCTTAGCGGATCTGAGGTTTGGCGTTGGGATAATTCTGGTGGTTATTTGGATTCTACTGCATTGGTAAACTGGGTTAAGATTTCTGCCACAGATACGCTCTCGCACGATTCGGTATATGTGCTCAATTTGGGTGTAGATGAAGAAGGTATACAGCAAGGATATAAAAAGATTCAATTTTTAGGTATTAAAAATGGCGTATACTCTTTTCGTTTTGGAGATGTAGCCGATAATTCAGGTACTGTATATCATCTTGCTAAAGATGGAAATAGTGCTTACCGTATGTTTTCGCTCGCTGCTTCAGGTGCTGAGTTGAACATAGAACCACCAAAGAAAAGTTGGGATTTGCTTTTTGCCCAGTATACCACCATTCTCTATACAAATGAGGGCGACCCTGTACCGTATTTCGTACAAGGAGTTTCAATAAACCGGACTGGTGGAGTAGAGGTGGCTATTGATACCTCTTTGAAATTCAATGCTGTGAAAATTGAAAATGTTAGTGCTCTTGATTTTACCGATAGGAAAGACATCATAGGGCATGAGTGGAAAACCGTAAAAGTAAATATTGAAACCATGCAGGCAGTTTATACCGTAGATACTACCAAAGTATTTATAGTAAAAGATGTCGATGGTTGGTATTACAAATTCCGATTCTTAAGCTATGTGAATCAATTGAACGAAAAGGGGTTTACGACGTTCGAGTTTCAGCGTTTGTAGTGATATGAAATATTATTGATATAAATAAATGCTAAAAGGGGAACAAATTGTCCCCCTTTTCCTTTTTAAACATCTATTTAATTAATCTATTAGTAAGAGTAGTATCTACCAGATTCACGAATAAGTGAAAGCAATGACGAATTGAAATTATCAAAATTCATAAGGTCTTCCAATGAGTGGTGCATGCGATATCTCCAGTAATGGGTTGGATTTGCAGGAACGTTTATTCTCTCGTCTTGTGCATTGAGCAACTTTATGTCATCGTCCATGCCAAAGAAATCTTGAATGGGGAAAATGGCCCACATGCTGGGTGAATACAAATGTTGCGCTACTATGTCGCGCACTAACCATGATTCACAGAAATAGGGTGAACCACCAAAGTGCCCGAGTACTTGATTGAAGAAGCGCTGCGAACGGGCAGGATCTTCTTCCCACCATCCCCTGATGGTTGATGTATCGTGCGACGACGGAGTCGCAACCGACATGTATGGGTAAAACGATGGGTGACCAAATTCGAATTTAGGGTTTTTAGGCATACGCTGCACTTCGAGGCTTAGTATTCCCATATCCTTCATCACCTGAGGTACACAATCTGGCACCATGCCAAGGTCTTCACCACATATGAGCATATTGGTCGCATCCTTTATAGCCGGAAGTTTTACCAGAGCCTGTTGTTGCCAGAAATTCTCGTTGCGACGATAGAAAAAGTCGTAATATAAATCGTTGAGTTGAGTGCGGGCGTGATTGTCAAGTTCTGCGAACGACCAAGTTTTGTACATAGAATGACGAGGGTGGAAACGCTCGCCCCATGATCCCGGTTGTTCTATAAGTATAACTTCGCTTATCAGATAAAATAGTCCTTCACGCAGTTTCTCGTTCTTTTTTCTTACATCTGCCGAGAGCCAAGCCCCAGATTCTATGGCGTTGTCTATTTTTTCCTGATTATCGTATTCGTGTTTAAATCTGTATTGTCCGGGAGCATATTCTTCCAGAAAACGGGATTTAGCTTCGTGCATCAAATCGCCGAAAATAGGGTAGAGCATATGCTCGCGTATGTATGGACGGCACAGGCGGTCGTAGTCAAACCATACGCCACGGTCAGATATTTCATTGCGGTGAATGCTGAGTGCAGGATTGAAATATCCGAGCAGGCCTTCACGCTGATAAGATGGAATTTCCCAGATTCTGAAAAATCCGAGTATATGGTCTATGCGGAAAGCATCGAAATATAACGACATTTTGCGCATGCGGTTTTGCCACCACTGAAAACCATCTTTAGCCATTTCGTCCCAATTATATGTAGGGAATTTCCAGTTTTGACCTTTGTCAGAGAAATCATCGGGTGGAGCACCGGCTTGTTTGTCCATGTTATACAATTGGGGTGCAGTCCACGCGTCTACGCTATTTCGGTATATACCAATGGGTATATCTGCTTTTACTACTATTCCCTTTTCTCTGGCATAGCTAGCAGCATCGAGTAGTTGTAAATGCAGGTGATATTGAATAAAATAGTGGATTGCAATATCGTCGTGATGAGGTTGAGTTGAGTCGGTAAGCTCGTTCAGAAGTTCTTGGTTGAAGCTGCTGAATCTGCCCCAGCGGCTAAAATCTGGTGTACCAAATAAGTCTCTCAGATATGAGAAAGCGGCATAAGCTTTGAGCCAATTTTTGTTTTCTTCTACAAAAGCGAGAAACTTTTTATCAGTCAAAAGATTGGATTTTTTCTCATCATAAATAAGTTTGAAAAAACGAGCTTTAATTTTCATTACAGCTTCATAATCAATCTTGTCCAAGCTATTCAAGAAAACTTGTTGCTCTTCTATTATCTCTTGCGTGAGTTTTGTCGAAAGCTTTCCAATGGCGCTTAAATTGAGATATATAGGGTGTAGAGCAAATACCGAAATCGCAGCATAAGGATATGAGTCAGTCCAAGTATGTGTGGCAATGGTATCGTTAATCGGTAGTATTTGAATAAGTTTCAGACCTGTTTTTTTTGCCCAATCAACCAATAATTTTATATCCTGAAATTCGCCAACGCCCATTCCTGTTCTGCTTCTGAGCGAAAATACCGGTATTGCAACTCCAGCCCCTTTCCAAGGATAACGCGGAAAAGTGAAATTCTGATCATGGTTTATATAAGTATGACCAACATTCAGTATTTCTATCTCGCGGGGCTCAAATTCATCGAGCACAAATTCATTGTTGCTATCTAAAATACAATATTTGTAAGATACTTTGTCCGGCAGTTTGGCGCAAAAGATACTTGCTTTCCAAACCGGAAATTCGGATCCATCCATAATGATTGCTTTTTCCGGATTCCAGTTTCCCAATTCCGGAATGTTGCCCATGATGCCAACTTTGTGATCTGAATCTACACGTGCTACGGGAATCTGAAAATACAAGTTGGCGTTTTCTTCTGCTTTGGTAGTTGCTTTTTTTGTTGAATGTCGGAATATAGCCGATGTAAACGCCGAGGTGTGCAAAGGATTCTCGGGGTTGTGCGCTGATTGCCAAAAGTCTGAAACATGCAAATCAGAGTTCTGGCTTTTAATATCAATGCTTCTAGGGGTACCGTATTCGTTGAATACAATTTTATTGCGGGTATCAACCAGTTGGTATCGGTATTCCAATGTTTTGGCTTTCACGCTTTTCAGGTCTATACTTACCGTCCAGTCGCCATTGCCGTTTACCGGAATCATACTCACTGCTTTCTCGTCTTTCCACCCACCCAACTGAGCAATAGAGCCTATGATACGGAGCTCTTGTCCCCACTCGGTTTTGTAGTTAATTGAAAAGATTAATTTCATAATAAGTTTTTGTTAAATATTTTGTAAATGCGTATGCCCAAAATTATCATATTTTTAAAATTTTAAAGACTGAAAAAAAATTAAAATAACAAGAAAAAGGCAATGGTCTGATAAAAAAATGTTTTTGATTTATTTCAAACGATTGAATTGTGGTTCAATCGTTTTCTATTGACGATATGTTTCACAACATATTATAAAAAAAGCCAAACTATCAGCAATAGTTTGGCTTTTTAAAAAAATATATTCGATAAAATTATTCTACAGTAACCGATTTCGCTAAGTTACGTGGTTGGTCTACGTTGCAACCTCTGAGCACAGCTATATGATATGACAATAATTGGAGTGGAATTACTGCCAGCAATGGAGTAACCAACTCGTTGGCTTCAGGAATTTCAAGAACGTAATCAGCAATTTTGCGAATGTGAGTATCACCTTTGGTTACAACGGCTATCACAATTCCATTGCGTGCTTTAACTTCTTGTATATTGCTCACTACTTTCTCATAGGTTTTATCTTGAGTGGCAAGCACAAATACAGGCATGTTTTTATCAATCAGTGCAATAGGGCCGTGCTTCATTTCTGCAGCCGGATATCCTTCTGCATGAATATAAGATATCTCCTTTAATTTGAGAGCGCCTTCAAGTGCAACTGGAAACAACACACCACGACCGAGATAAATAGCATTTGATGTATCTTTGAAAACGTTGGCTATTCTGAAAAACTCATCATCACTTTTCAATGTTTCCTTTATTTTTTCTGGAACACTTAATAGCTCATTTACAAGTTCTTGTGTTTTTACATTGTCTATCAACCCTTTTCTTTTTCCTATCATGATGGCCATCATGGTGAGAACTGTAACCTGAGCAGTAAAAGCTTTGGTTGATGCAACACCTATTTCGGGACCTGCATGTGTATAAACTCCTGCATGTGTTTCGCGAGGTATACTGGCACCTACAACATTGCAAATGCCAAGTACCAGTGCACCCGCTTGTTTGGCTATTTGTATGGCTGCAAGTGTATCGGCAGTTTCACCGCTTTGGCTAATGGCTATTACCACATCGTCGGGGTAAATAATAGGATTTCTATATCTGAATTCAGAACCATATTCAACTTCAACCGGAATCCGGGTAAGGGTTTCCAGTAGGTATTCGCCTACAAGTCCTGCATGCCAAGATGTACCGCAGCCCACTATTATGAAACGTTTTGCAGCCAGTAGCCTGTCCATTACCGGCAAAAGACCACCCAGTCTTACGTCTGTAAGGTCATGACCTATTCTTCCTCTGAAAGTATCTTTTATGGAGCGAGGTTGTTCGTAAATTTCTTTGAGCATGAAATGGTCGTACCCATCTTTTTCCAAATACTCAATATTCAAATCCAAAGTCTCAATTTTCGGCATGAGTTCTTCTTCCGAATGTATGGTTTTGAGTACGAGTTGGCCTTTTTTGATGATTGCTACATCTTCATTATTGAGGTAAATCACACTTTTAGTATGTTCTACTATAGGCGTAGCATCAGACGCTATGAAGTATTCATTTTCGCCAATCCCTATTACCAAGGGGCTACTATTGCGAGCGGCTATGAGTTGGTCGGGTTCGTCTATACATGAAATAACCAGTGCGTATGCACCTACTATTCGCGAAAGCGCCATTCTTACAGCCATTTCCGCCGAAATATTTCCTTTCAGATAAATATATTCTATTAGATTGGCTAATACCTCTGTATCTGTTTGACTTTCAAATACATACCCGCTGTTTATTAATTTGTTTTTAATGGGCTCATAGTTTTCTATAATTCCATTGTGTATCAGTACAAATTTTCCGTTTTGCGAAGAATGGGGGTGTGCATTTGAATCATTAGGTTCACCATGTGTAGCCCATCTGGTGTGGCCCATTCCTATGGTCCCAAGTAAGTCTTTATCTTTTGTATAATCATCCAGGACAGACACTTTTCCTTTTTTCTTAAAAAGTTTGGTCTCACCATTTATTATGGCAACTCCAGCTGAATCGTATCCTCTGTATTCAAGTCTTTTCAGACCATTTATAAGAATTGGGTATGCTTGTTTATCGCCAATATATCCTACAATGCCGCACATATTGAATTAGTTGATGGTTAATTATTCTTTGATGTAAGAAATTTTCAGTCGTATCTTCCCTTGCTGATTTTTTATAACAGCTCTGTTGGGAGATACTTTATTTTTAGCTGGCAATAAATAAAGCACTCTTGCTTCATCAGTACCATCTATCCAGTTTTGAACTAGTCGTGTAAGATTAAATCTATATAGGTTCGTTTCTGAATTGTATGTAACACCATAACCCGCATTATACTCTGGCAGATAGCCACGTGTACCATCAGGCAACTCACGTACCAATATAACTTCATCTGGTGGGGTTCTATATCCAATATCATTTGTTTTAAAAACTTCAAATTCAAGCTCTGCTTTGAGAATCACCACATTTTGCAAGTTTAGTTGATTCGGAAATACCAATTTGGAATGCACACCATTCATACCTTGTGTATATATATAATCAAAATGGGTGCCATTGGCAGACGCAGAAAGTGCTTGTTCAACTACAGAGCCACTATAGTTATGTGTATATATGTTAAATTTAGTTACATAGGAATCCATGACCAGAGTTGATACCTTCACTGTGTCCGATTCACTATGATAATATAAGGCAACATTGGAATTGGTAATATTATTCAGATTTAAATATGCAAGAGAACCATTACTAACCGATTTCGAAGGCTTGATGAGCAAACCTGGAATTGCCTTTTCAACATCGTCAATGGTTTTTATAGAATCTAAATCTACTATCATTTGACCAATGAAATTAGGTAGTTTTACCCGTATGAGAGTATCTTTTGGATTTAGAGTAACGGTATATTCAGACAAAAGTATGGTATCATATTCGCTCATATCGGTATCCGAAAAATAGCTGACTGAATCTCGAAGAGGGCTTCTGAGCCGGAATATTTCAATTTTCATTTCTGAAGTTACTCCATTGGTATAAATAGAGCTTATAGAAGTGTCTCGAAAGCCTAAACTCAAAAATACCGAGTCCGCAATAGCGTTTGCACCAAATACAACATTATAATACGGACGAAGTTGGGTTACAAATCCCGCAGTACTGAATCCAAAATAATCGTCTTTGACCACCCCTAAAAGTGCTGTCGATAAATTTGTTGTTACAATAGAATCGTTAGCTACACTTGCATTTACTGAAAAAACTGTATCGGTATATTGAGGTTTTAGTTCATCTGTACCAGGCAATATTGACATTCCTAATTCGGAATCAGAGTTGCAAGACGCTGCAAATAAATGTATTAAAAAAAATGAGATAATTAATAATGAGGAATAACGAAACTGAATCATAAATAAAACTTATTTCTTGAGTAGACTGTCGTAAAATTCTGAGAAAGTATTGATGTAATTGGCTGGATCCTGATATGGTAATACAGGTTTGTTTATTTCGCCAAGGTAAGATTGAAGTTGAGGCAAAATGGTTGCTTCACCTATAATTACTGCATCTGAATGATTGATAGCCAGCTTACTAAAATTTAAATAATTTGAATCTGACATAATTTGCACATCATCTTTGGTTACTCCTTCAAACATGAGTTTTTGTCTGAAGTTGGAGTCAAGATTCTGAGTAAATGAATCATTATAAATAGAATATATTATTTTTGTTGAGCCAAAGAGGGGGTCATCTTTAAACATGCGTTTAAGCATAAGTGGCATAACACCGGTAAACCAACCATGGCAATGTACAATATCTGGCGCCCATCTGAGTTTCCGTATGGTTTCAATCACTCCACGTGCAAAAAAGATTGCTCTTTCATCATTATCGCCAAACAAAATACCATCATCTTCGGTAAACAACTGTTTTCTTCCGAAAAAGTCTTCGTTGTCGATGAAATATACTTGTAAACGAGCCGATTGAATTGATGCTACTTTAATCAATAAGTTGTGATCAGCATCGTTAATGATAATATTCATCCCTGAAAGACGTATTACCTCGTGCAACTGATTTCTGCGCTCGTTCACCAAGCCAAAACGTGGCATAAAAGCGCGTACTTCTTTGCCTTTTTCCTGAATACCCTGAGGTAAATAACGACCAATACGAGAAATGTGTGTTTCAGGAAGGTAGGGCATTATCTCCTGCGAAACGAATAAAACCCTGGCTTTTTTCATGTAGGTATTTTCATTTTAATCGTGCAAAGATACAAAAAAAATAGATACAAACACGTATCATATTTACTAAACTAATGAATTGATAAACATTTGATTGTATGTAGGAGTGGTTTAAAAAAACATTTTTTAACCTTTCATTCTGTATTTTGGTTCAATTATTTATGTGTACTTCATTTGCAGAGTGCTTATTGTATCAAACTTTTTGATTTATTTTGTAATTGAAATTTTATTATGAAAGTAATATCAAAAATCGCTGATTTACAGGATTATCTTAGGGTTATCCGAATACAAAACCGCAATATCGGTTTTGTTCCTACAATGGGCGCCCTACATGCAGGTCACTTGGGTTTGGTAGAAATTAGCAAACAGAATGGATGCTTTACTGTTGTAAGCATTTTCGTAAACCCTACTCAGTTCAATAATAAGGAAGATTTGGCAAACTATCCGCGTATGCTGGATACCGATTTGGCCCTACTTCAGGATTTGGCTGATATTGTATTTATTCCCGAGGTCGAAGAAATGTATCCGCAGCCCGATTTGCGCGTGTTTGACTTTGGAGCTGC
>JAIFMY010000232.1 GCA_020048155.1 Bacteroidota bacterium | reverse complement strand
GTACAGGTGCCAAACCTTTTGTGTATTATTCTGCAGTTCAGGAAGCTAACGTTACCCTTTACGGTTTCCCACGCCTCGATTTGTTGAACTCTGGTATGACACAGAAATTGGAGTCACCACTTGGCGATGGCAAATATAGTGGTCTTGTAAAAGTAGATCCTACAAAAGCTTTCACCCTCAAAGATCCTGATACTAACAAAGAGTATGGTGCTAATGGTGGAGCAATTGCTGTTGGTACTACCGGTATTGTGGCGCCTGCCTTAGGCTGGCACAAAGTAACTGTAGATGTGAACGCACTTACTATTACTTATGAAGCCTATATGATTGGTTTTATTGGTAGCGCTACTCCTACTGGCTGGGATTCAGATACTGATATGGACTACAATGCCGAAGAAGGATACTGGTATATCACAATCGATCTAGTTCCTGGTGCATGTAAATTCAGGAAAAATGACGGTTGGGGCTGGAACATGGGCTTAGCCGATGGCGATGCTGGTGGAATGCAAGGCAACCTGAAACAAGGTGGTGTTGGCAATGATTTACCTGTTACTGTTGCTGGTAATTATACCGTAACTTTCACCATACTCAGTGATGCTGCCGGTAAATACAAATTTGTGAAAAATTAAACCAAACTGAAACTATCTGCAATGATTCATTGCAGATAGTTTTAAAAATAAAATATATATGAGAAACAAATCGTTTTTAAATATACTAGGTGCTCTTTTCGTATTCGCATTTGTGATTACATCGTGCGAAAAAGAAGAAGAAAAAACCAAAACTACTCCGGACGTAGCTACGTTTCCTACCAAAGAAGTAGCTGATTATACTGCCAAAGCACAAGGTTTTCTTGTGAATGATGGCAACGCTGCTCTTACTGAGCGTGGTTTTGTGTGGAATACTACTGGTGCTCCATCTCTTACCGATAGCAAAACTATCGAAGTTACAGGCAAAGCTGGTTTTGAAGGTACACTTACTGGTCTTACTCACTACACTGTTTACTATGTACGTGCATTTGCAACCAACGAATTAGGAACTACCTATGGCGATGTTGATACTTTCATGACTTCTGCTATCAAAGCTACAGTTACTGTGGCCGCTGCTACCGATGTGATGGGATATTCTGCTAAAGTAGCCGGTAATGTATCTTATGATGGTGAATCTAATGTTACTGAAAAAGGTTTTGTTTTCGGTATCACTGAAAATCCTACCACCACAGCTACCAAAGTATCTGTTGGCAATGGCGAAGGTGAATTTGCAAGCGACCTTACCGGTTTGAAAGCAAATACTACTTACTATGTACGCGCTTATGCCATCAATGGTGTGGGTACTGCTTATAGTGCACAAGTATCTTTCAAAACTCCTGAGGCTCTGCCTTTGGTGAACGTGTTCCCTGCTAATACCATTACCAAAACATCTGCTGCTGTAGGTGCTGAAGTTACTCAAAGTGGTGGTTCTGCAATCAGCAAATATGGTTTCTATTACAATACTACCGGAAATCCTACTGCTGCCGATAGCAAACTTGAGATCACTGCTGGTGCCAATATGAACGAGTTTAGTTTTGTAGATACCCTCAAAATGCTTGACCTGAATACCAAATACTATGTAGTAGCATTTGCTACCAACAATTTTGGTACTGGCATGAGTGCTGTTTCTGAGTTTACTACACTTGCCAATATCGTTAAATGGTATGTTCCTGGTGGTTATCAGGGTTGGGCACCAGATAAAGCTCCTTATATCATGAATACCATTGATGATCCTAATAACCTCGAAGGTTATGTAAATATGCCTGTAGCTGATGGTTTCAAATTTACTTCTGAACCAGACTGGGCTCACACAAATTATGGTGTTGGTGCTCCTGGTTTCTTAAGTACTACCGGGGACAATCTTTCTGTTTCTGAAGCAGGATATTATAAATTAAATGTGAATCCAATCACTCTTGCCTATTCTGTTGTGAAAGTTCAGTGGGGTGTAGTTGGTGATGCAACTCCCGGTGGATGGGGAGCTTCTACGCCTATGGCATACAATACTACTAGCGGTGCTTGGGAAGGTGTATTCACACTGACCAAAGATGGTGGTTTCAAATGTCGTGCAAATGATGGTTGGGATATTAATTTTGGTGACACAGGAAACAATGGATCTGCTGAATATGGTGGAGACAATATAAATGTTACTGAAACTGCTGATTATGAAGTTTCTCTTAACCTTTCTACTCCTCGTGATTACAAAATCAGCTGGATGAACTGGGGTATTATTGGAGATGCCACTCCTGGTGGTTGGGGTACTGATACCAATATGTCTTATGACGCTGCTAGTGAAATGTGGACTATCACTACAGATCTGAAAAAAGGTGAACTGAAGTTCCGTGGTAAAGATGATTGGGCTTATAACTATGGTGATGATGCTACTAATGGTTCACTTGAGCCTGGTGGAGCTAATATTCCTGTAGCTGAAGCTGGTAACTATACCGTCAAATTCAGTAAGAAAAATCTGACGTACACCATTACTAAAAACTAATTTTAGGTTTAAGTAATTACATATGAAGGCGGGGCATTTGTTCCCGCCTTTTTTTCTTAAACAATTCTAAAATATTACTATGATGAAAGTTAGAATGTTACTTTTAGCCTGTATTCTGGCTGTGTTTTCTTTTTCTTGTTCCGATTCTGGCGGTAACAAAGATGAGAAATTGAAAAATGTACCCGAGTGGTCGCAAAACGCCATTTGGTACCAGATTTTTGTAGAACGTTTCAGGAATGGGGATTCGAAAAACGACCCTACCTTGGAATACATGCAGGGTACTTATCCGGATTCCTTGCCTGCCAACTGGGCTGTGACTCCTTGGGGTCATGATTGGTTTGCGCCCGATGCATGGTTTATGGACAGCACCGTATTGCCTAACAAATGGGACAACCTACAAGCCCGCAGATATGGCGGCGACTTACAGGGTGTGCTCGACAAACTTGATTACCTCAAAGATTTGGGAATTACGGTTATTTATTTCAACCCCCTGAACGACAGCCCATCGTTGCACAAATACGATCCTCGTTTCTGGCACCATATTGATCGCAATTTTGGCCCTGATCCAGCGAAAGATACTGAAATGTTACGTACCGAAAATCATGCAGACCCAAAAAAATGGGTGTGGACTACTGCCGATTCGCTTTTCCTGAAAGTGATTGATGAGTGCCACAAACGCGATATTAAAGTGGTAGTCGATTTTTCGTGGAATCATGTTGGCAGTGAGTTTTGGGCTTTCAATGACATCAAGAAAAATGGAAAGAGTTCTGTTTTTGCTGATTGGTTTGAAGTGGAAGAATATGACAATCCGGCTACTCCCGAAAATGAATTTAAATACGTAGGATGGGCCAATGTGAAATACATGCCGGAAGCCAATAAAGTAATTGAAGGTGGTGTACGTAACTATCCGGTGGAAGGAAACTACTACAGTAACGATTTGAAATACCATATTTTTGCTGTTACCCACCGATGGATGGATCCAAACCGCGATGGTACTTTTAATGATGGGATTGATGGAATAAGGCTTGATGTAGCTGCCGAAGTACCTCTTGGTTTTTGGCGCGATTACCGCAAATTTGTTCGGAAAACTAACCCGGAATTTTATTTAGTAGGTGAAGTGTGGTGGAAAAGTTGGCCAGACACACTCATGAATCCCGAGAAATTTGTACAAGGTGATATTTTCGATGCTATCATGCACTATCGATGGTTCAAACCTACAAGGCATTATTTTGCATCTGCCCCAAACAAGCGCACTGCTTCTAATTACAAAGCCGGACTCGATTCTCTTTTTGTGGGCATAGATTCGGCAAATATGCGTGCCATGATGAACCTCACATCCAGCCACGATGCTCCCAGATTGCTCTCTTCGGTATACAACAAGTTTAAATACAAATACAATGAGAAGGCTACGGCCGATGCTGGTTTTAAAATTGATAGACCCGATGAACTTACTTATAAGATTGTGAAAATGATTATCGCCCAACAGTTTACATTTGTTGGTTCACCTCATATCTGGAATGGAGAAGAAGCTGGTATGTGGGGCGGCGATGACCCCGACAACCGCAAACCAATCGTATGGGATGACATCAGTTACGAAATGGAAACACATCATCCTCTGGGTATCAACAGAACTGCAGATTCTGTAAAAGTGAATGAAGAATTATTTTCTTTTTACAAGTATATGATAAAACTGAGAAAGGAAAATCCGGTTCTTGCTTTCGGTCACTTGGATTATGTTTTGGTTGATGATGCTCGCAATTTGTTGGCTTACCGTCGTTTCGATGCAAGAAATGAAATAGTAGTGGTGTTCAATAACTCCGATGTTTCGCAACAAGTGGTTATCTCAGCCACCAAAGGTACCATGTACAAAGATTTATTCAATAAAAACAACAATCAGAATGTGGATTTGAAAAATGGATTTGATCTTGAAGCCAAGTCTTTCATCATATTGAAAATGAAATAAATCATTACTTAATTGTTTAAAAGCCGTAGGTTGTTTTGGACTAGTGTATGTACGATTACATTTAGTTTAAAATGGCTTACGGCTTTTACATTACATGGTTCTTAGTTCAATAATTTTCTGCACCAATGGATGATTTTCCTGAACCTTTAGTATTTTCAGCCTACGTTTACCAACCCGCTTATCCAACATGGCCAAGGCCTGAATGATTGGATTCTGACTTGCTATGGCATCATCTATATTCATTGAAAGAAAAGCCCAGCAAGCATCTGTAAACTCATCATTCGAGAATTCCCCATCTTCAACAAAAGACCCATTGCTGCGGTCTTCAGCATGTACACGTTCATTCAAGTCAGGCGTATTCCATCCATATTTTGAATAGTGCTCCGGCAACGAAAAATTTGCAATTTCTTCGCCATCAAGTGTAATCCATGCGCGAGCCATGAAATGACTGCCTTTGGTATAGCGTGTGATGTGAAAGTCTATTCTTTCTTTTAGCGAATCGTGCCATTGGGTTTTTAATTGAACCCTTAATTTACTCCATTTCATATTTTCTTTCAAAATACTAACAAATATAAGGGTTTTTTGTATATTGATTTTGTAAATTGCTGGCAGGTTTGTTTAGCATAATTTATTGAATCATGGATGAACTATTTTTTATAGGAAGGAAATCGGAACTCAATCACCTGAATAATCTTTTCCACGAATCGAATGGGGGTCTTGGCAAAGTTGTTCTTTTGGATGGAGACTCAGGAACCGGGAAAACTGCAATTCTGCGACAGTTTGCACTAGAAGCAAATACTAGCAGAAGTACCCTTGTGGCGCATATTGAATGTAGCGACAAAGAAGGCATGAATGCCTATGCGCCTTTCAGACAATTGCTTATAGAGCTCAATAGCCAGGCTGCCCAGGAAGGTAGTGCCGGAAAATCGCAGGTGATGGGAAAACTTAAAAATTTCATCATGGAAGCTGGCCCTCAGTGGCTTGGATTCATACCTGTTATTGGAAGTGTTGCTGCGGCAGGTATTACCACCATGCAGGCTTATGCCAAGCATTATGGCAACAATCCGGAAGCCAAAAAACTTGCTACTGAAGCTGATATACATTCTACCTTCGACAATGCATTTCGTGAAATGGCTAAAAACCATACTTTAGTGATTATACTTGATGATGTGCAATGGGCAGACGCTTCCAGCATAAGCCTTATTTTTTCGCTCGCTCGCCAGATACGTCAGTTTCCATACAGAATATTGCTTATTTGTGCCTACAGAAGTACCGACTTGCAAATGGGGCGCAATACAATTAGCCCCGAAGGAAAAAATCTTCAAATCGCTCATCCGTTTCTCGATACAATACGCGAATTACGAAATTATACCAAGAGAGAAATTCATATTAGTCGAAATGATGCATGGTTCTCCGAGATTCATCTCCCACTTTTTAGCATCAATGAGGTTAATCTTTTTATACAAACTAAATTCCCATCAAATACATTCCCAATAGTTTTCGCCGAATCCTTGATGAAAATGTCGGGCGGAAACGTTTTGTTCATTACCGAGATGCTGAACTCTATGCATCAACAAGGAATTATATACTCAGACAACAATCAGAACTTTCATTTGCACGAAACGCGTGTGTCTGAAATTCCAACATCGGTAGAAGGTATCATAGCTGACAGAGTAAGCCATTTGAGCGATGAACTCAAAAAAGTACTCGATTATGCAAGTGTAGCCGGTGAGTCTTTCAGTGTGCAGGTACTTGAGCAAATACTCAAAATAGATGAGTTGGATTTGTTGGAATTTATTGAAAAATTGAGCAAAAAGCATGGACTACTGGTAGCCAAAGGCGCTGAACAATTGCTTGGAGTATTATTCGAATTGTACCAGTTTACAAACAGTCTGGTACATCATTATGTATATGAAAATATGGAAGGTGCCCGCAGGAGGGCACTGCATCGTCGTATAGCTGGTATCCTGAAAGATTTGTATGGAGAGAACTTAGAAAAAATTCCAGAAGTTCATGCAGAGTACTTGCGCCATTCGCAAATCGGACAAGGTCTTATAGATGGTATTACTCTGAAAATGAGTGACTCGGTTTCCGAAATGCATACACCTTCTACAGAAGTTACTCAACTTGCTGCCTCCGAGTACCAAATGGCTTTTCACAATTACAAACTCATGGCCATGAGTGAGTGCATTGCAAGGTTAAACAAAGCATTGGCTTTAATAAATGCACAGGGTTCAAGTGCCGATTCTGATAAAATTAGATTTGATTGTTACCATGTACTCGCCAAAGCTAACAATTGGCTCGGGTACTATAACAAAGCACAGGAAGCTGCTACCCAAATGTTGCAATATGCACATGACAATATTGAATTTAAAATACTTGCCCATAACCGTTTGGGGCAGGAGTATTTGAAACTGGGTATACTTGAAAGTGCCGAAAAAGAACACCTGAATGCCCAACGACTTTTGGCCTTAAACAATGATAAAACAGAGTCTGCACTCACCGAAATGTACTTGGCTCGTGTGGTTTTTGAAAGGGGATTTTACGACAAAGCGCTGCCTCTTTTTGAACATGCCTTGAAGAGTTTTGCTTCTCTCGGAAATTTAATGCAAGAAGCGGAGGCCTGCGTTTACATAGGCAATTGCTACAGGTATATGGGGCAATATACTTCTGGTATTGAATGGTATGAAAAAGCAATGGCTCATTTCAAATCATTGGCCAATGAGCAGTGGATAGCAACTTGCTATTCAAATATTGGGCTTATTCACAATGGTATTGGTAATTATGATACAGCTATCACTCTATTCAATAAAGCGCTCGAAATTGATAATAAACTTAACGACAGGGTTGGTATGGCCAACCACAACAACAATGTTGGTTTTGCGCTGGAACTTAAAGGGCTGTACGATAAAGCATTGACTTTCTATCTGAAAACACTTGAAATCGATGAAACTGTGAACAATAGGCTGCCAATGACTACTACCCTCAATAATATCGGGAATATATACAGGTTAAAAGGCATGTATTCTGAGTCTGTGGATTGGCACAAAAGGGCCTTAGATATAAATATAGAACTGAATAACTTGCCAGGGATTTCGGCTAGCTACAACAGTCTCGGAAATACAGCTTACTCAAACGATGATTTAGATGAAGCAATGAGATATTTTACTCTGGGTGTTGAGATTGATGAGCAACTTGGAGATAAAATGGGTTTGTCTGCATCTTATGTAAATTTGGGAAATGTAGCATACTCTCGCGATGCATTGGAGCAGGCTGAAGAGTATTACTTAAAAGCATTGAAAATAATAAAGGAAAACAACGATACTCTTTCGGAAGGCGTCATATATACGAACTTGGGTAATGTGAATCTCATGAAAAATGAGATAAAGGAATCTCTTCTTTTTTTTAAAAAGGCCATAGATATATATAAGAAAACCGACGATTTGCCTAGCCTTTCGCTGGCTTACAATAATTTAGCATCTGCATATTCGAACTCCGATGATACCCGGAATGCACAAAAGTTTTATAAACTCGCCATTGAAATGGACACCCGCACTGGAGATGAGTTCCGAATGACTTTACACACCAAAAATCTGGCCGATGAGCTTCATAAAACTGAGGAAGACGATGAAGCGATACAAATGTATCTGAGATTTCTCAAGCTCAATGAACACAGTGGTGCTATAAAAAATCTTGCTGACGTTTACGGCCGCATTGCCAGATATTTCTACAACAACGGACATACCGATGATGCCAAACTATATTATGCTAATGCTGTGGAATACGCAGTACAAGAAGAGTATCTCAGTGGAGTTGGTGCTTTCAATTATAACCTCGGCAATATTTATATGGATGAAGATGAGGGTGAAAGAGCAATCGAGCATTATAAAATGGCTGCGGGTGCTTACATCAACGACGAAAACGAGGAAGATGCTGCCGATTGTTGGTATCAGATTGGGATGGTATATAATGATATGAACGACAAGAAAAATTGTATTAATTACCTTGAAAAAGCCCGCGAATTGTATATCAAATTTGATAAAGATGTTTTGGCTATTGACGAGATATTTGTAAACCTTGGATATACGGGCAAAAAAGGTGGTTCTTCACCAAAATTTGTCCCGCCCGGACGTTCTACTTAATTTTTTTTCTTCACTAAAAATTAACAAATGCTTGTGCAGCACACTTAAAATAGTTTCGTCATTGAACCAAATACAGACTTTTAAAACAACTATTTTATGAAAACAACTCAAATCTTATTTATTGCACTCTTATTTCTGAGTTCAACCTTTGTATCTTGTGCCCAAGGTATTTCTGGAAATGGAAATACAAAATCTGAAAATCGCGATGTTTCAGGATACCACAGTATTTCTATTTCTGGGGGAATTGACTTAGTACTCAAACAGGGCGACTCTGAAGGTCTGATACTTAAAGGCGATGAAAACTTGCTTGAACACATCAAAACCGAAGTAGTAGATGGCAAACTGAAAATTTATCATGACAAAAGTTTTAGAAAATTCAATAACATTACTGCCTATGTTTCTGTAAAGCAACTCAAAGAGCTAGACGCAGCAGGTGGTGTAGATGTAACTGCCGAAACCCCTATTTCATCTGATGTTTTTGAGTATTCGCTAAGTGGAGGTGTAAGCATGAATCTGGAATTGAATGCAAACAGTCTTGAAGGCTCGCAATCTGGTGGTGTAGATGTGAAACTCAAAACAAGCGCAAAAAAAATAAATATGAATGCCAGTGGTGGTTGCAAAGTTGAAATGGCTCCCGTAGCCGCAGAAGAAATGACCGTAGAACTAAGTGGGGGCGTTGAGTTTATTGTTTCCGGTAGTACTGCTTCACTAAATCTTCAATCGAGCGGTGGATGCGATTTTAATGGTCAAAATCTGGTAGCGGCTAATGGCGATTTGGAGCTTTCTGGTAGCTGCGATGCAACTGTTACTGTAAATGAGAAAATTAATATAGAAGCCTCAGGTGGTTGCGATGTCTTTCTGAAGGGGAATGCCGTAGGCAATATCAATATGACTGGTGGAAGTGAATTGCACAAAAACTAAGTTATTCATTTCTGGATAACACTTCTTAATGTTAAATTATAACCCAATGATAGTCAACTTCCCGAAAGCTTTATTCTTTCGGGAAGTTTGCTTTTTATATAGACTCTTTTCTTATAGATAAGAATTAGATGATCAAATTATTATTCCTATTAGTTGCTCTGGTTTTGAGATAGATCTGAAAAATCGAGACTCAATTTCAATCCACCTTCTATCCAAATACCCGGTAACTCTATGTTTCCAAAATCAATCGGCTTCACATTTGCTAGGTTGTTAACATTCACAAATGTGGTAAAATATTTCTTCTGATAGCTCACTCTCAAATCAATGGTGGAAAACGGCGAATACGATTTCTCACCTATATATGCTTGCGTAACGTAATCGAAAGCCGTATAGGTACCGTTGCGTTGCTGATAATTGTATACTGCGCTCAGGTTATAATATTTGTAAAATTGGAAGTAAGCCGTTACGCTCAGTTTATTCTTCAGGTAGTCGAGCGCATAGTAGGAAATATAGTTGCCGCTGTTTTTCTCGCTAGTAATGTAAGAATAGTTGAAATGCAACGACTTGAGTGGTTGCTTTGGTGCAAGTTTTTCTACAAAGAACTTTCCGGAAACTTCAATGCCCAATGTATTCAATTCAGTAAGATTCATACTTTGCCATTTTTCGGTGTCGGTGATTCTCACCCAGTCTATCAGGTTGCTTGCTTGTCGGTAAAATATACCGGTCTGAACCTGAAGTGTTTTCAATTGCCATTTTAAGCCATTTTCGTAACTTATGGCTTCTTCCGGCTTTAGGTTTATATTGCCCATGTTGGTTGGGCCTACGTAGTAAAGATCTGTATAAGTGGGTATGCGCATCGATTGGTTTACAGAGGCGTACCAATTCAGGTTTTTGATTAATTTGTAAGAAGCATCGGCTCCTGCAAAAATGCGCCAATTGTAATCTGAGTACCAGGTTAGCAACAAACCCGCTGATATACTCAACCTATTGCCTGTATACATTTGTTCGCCGAAGAAGCTGATTATTTGTCTTGTATCACTTTTGGTGAAATACGCGCTGTCTTCGCCGGGTACTTCTATCTTGTCTGAAAGCGGTGTACCTAATACATTACTCAGAATATCTTCGTTTCTGTATTCTGCACCCAAACTTGTTTTAAATGCTGAATATTGGTGCGTGGCGTTCAGCTCAGCACTGAATACATCGGTGAGGTGGTAGTTGTGGTTTTTGTACCACGCAGGAGCCAGGTTTCTGAAAAGTTCAAATCTGTCTTGGTTGCGTCGGGCATAGGTTTTAAAGGATAACTTGGTTTTTTGCCCGTGCGTAGCCGAAAAACCAATGAAACCGGTTTTTACCATTTCAAATTGTGAAGGGTATTTGGGAGTATAAAAACTTTGAGCGCCAAATGCTTTAGTGGTATATCCGCCTTGCAATGTAATATCAGCTACCGGAAATTTCCCGTTTGATTGAAAGAAAATATTATTGGTATTAAAATCAGTATTCTGGATATACCCATCAGATGATTTGTGATTGATGCTGAGCGAGTTTACAAACATTCCTGCTTTGTTTACGACCTTAGCGCCTGCATTCCAGAGGTTGTACTGACCGTATGATACGTATGCATCCAGCTTAGAGTCAGAACTTTCTGTAGTAATTATATTTATTGCTCCTGAAAATGCATTTGGGCCAAATAGCCTACTTCCGGGGCCTTCCAGTATTTCTATGCGTTCTATTTGCGAAATATCCACGGGTAAATTGAGGTTGTGGTGACCGGTTTGAGGATCGTTTATTTTCATACCATTCAGCAAAATTAGAGTTTGCTCAAATGAACCGCCTCGTATGCTTATATCTGCCTGTACGCCCTGGTTGCCGCGCTGGCGTATATCTACACTCAAAATGCTTTCCAATAGCTCATTTATGCTTTGTACAGGCATCTGGCTTATTTCTAAACGGCTTATTATTTGAATGTTTCTCGATGTTTCCTTGATAAGCTGAGCAGTACGGCCCGCGCTTATGGTTATTTCATCTACTTCTATACTATCGGTTTGGGCTTGTATGGTATTTTGTAAGAATATAATTATCAGGCAAATTGTTGCAACTTTTTTCATAATGTGATATTTAAATGGTACTTGTTTCATACGGTCGCAAAAGTACTTTTTATTTTCAAACTGAATATTGGCGTATATAAAAAAGCACTTCATCCTTTTAGGTTTTATCTTAAATGATGCAGCATTATTGCTTTAGTAAAAAGAGTAAATTGTTACAAAAATTTCTATGACATGCATGCAACCTATATTAACTTTATAGCATCATTCAATCATATACAACTTAAAATCTGAATTATGAAAAAGCACATTCTCTTACTTTTCTTTACCTCGCTCTTTGCGCTCAATGCGTGTTTTCAGGATATTGATTTTTGGACAGACTATTCCAACTACAAGCCTATTTATATGAAGAGATCCGAGATGAATAGCCAAATAAAGTTGCTCACTTCGCACCCTTTGCTCAATCCTGCAAAAATTTATGTGAGCGGCAATTATATTTTTATAAATGAGAAATACAAAGGCATACATATTATTGATAATAGCAATCCGGCTGCACCGCTAAATATTGCATATGTGCAACTGCCCGGAAATATTGACTTTGCTGTGAAAAATGGATTTATATATGCCGATAATGGCCCCGATTTAGTAACTCTTAAAATTGGAACTAGCTTTTCATCATTGACGGTTTCTTCGCGTATCGAGAATGCTCTTCCTGCTATTCCCATACCCGACGGTTTACCACTTGAACCACGATACACAGGTTCCAACGTCCCTACCGATGCCATTCTTATTGGTTTTGAGTCTAAATAATTGTAAACAATCAACTTAAAAATAATCATGAAAAATATATTTATACCAATTATAATCACGCTTGTATATTTTCTGCTCACCAGTTGTAGTGCCGATAGCGATGGCAATAGCGATGTAGATGGACAGGGGGGCTCTATGGCTCGTTTTAAAATAGCTGGCGATTACTTGTACACAGTAGACAACCAGACGCTTACAACTTATTCCATTGCCAATCCGGACCAACCTGCATACATGGACAAAACCCAAATGGATGTTGGTGTTGAAACCATATTCAAAGATGGAAATTACCTTTATATAGGCTCCGTTTTGGGTATGTATATATACGACATCAGTATAAGTCCGGGCAAACCTGTTTTGCTTTCTAGCTACACCCACATAGTATCTTGCGACCCAGTTGTGGTGCGCAACGACTATGCGTATGTAACACTTAGTGCAGGCGGTGAGCCTTGCTGGAGGGGGGTGAATGAATTGCAAATTGTAGACGTACATGATAAAAAGAACCCTAAGCAAATATATTCATATCCTATGGATGGTCCTAAAGGGCTAGGATACTCAGATACGCTACTTTTTGTTTGCGACAATAAACTTTCGATGTTTAGTATTGCCGATCCCAAAAAAGTAGTGCCTATAGAAACATATCCTCTAACAGCTTATGATGTAATTGTGCGCGACAGTATTCTTATAGTTACTGCTCCCGATGGCTTGTATCAGTTTACATTCGACGATGGCCATTTTTTGCTTCTGAGCAAGGTATATATCCCTTTCGAAACCAAATAAAAATTGTATCTGCTTTATGAATAAATATCTGATTATATTATTTATCACTATACTTCCACTGCCTTTATTGGCGCAATTTACCAATCAGGATAAACCTAAAATGATGCTTAATATTTATCCGGCGCACTTAATTGTAACTACGCTCAAAGCAGAACTTGTAAAACCATACAGACCCAATTTGTATACTGTTTTCGGAACTTCATTAATATATGATTTTAATGCTTCAGAGAATGATGCAAAATTTAATGAGAAAAAAGGGATAGGCCTGAGCTACGGGATTATACGTGAAAGTGAACGCCGTAATAATGATGTCACCTATGCCGGAATTGAGTTGCAAACAAGCTACCTGATGTATACTTTGCAAGACGATATATTTAGGTGGCATACTGTAGATGGTATGAGTATCGGAAGTTTCGACAACTTAAAGTTTAATCATAATATAATGAAATTTGCATTACATTTCTATGTTGCTTCGCGTACTGCCAATACAGAACTGTTTTCCATGCATATTTTTGGAGGTGCTGGATATCAGGCTGCATATCATTTCAACGATATCAACAACAAAAAATATTTCTCTGACTATATCACACAGCACGGATTCAATGGCCTTTTTGTTACAGGGGGAATGAAATTGGGATTCGAGTTATAATTTTCTTTTTGAAGAATATATATGTGTTTATGTTGATTTTTGAGCACATATTTGCTTGATTAACCTAAATAATGCATATTTGTTCTCAATTTGTGAAGAATTGCAGAAATGAGGATTTTTCGTATACTGGTTTTACTCTTTTTTAGCTTCTTTTTTAGCTTAGAAAATTCAATTGCTCAGGGCACCCTGGAGCTAACGGGTGTTGTTATGCAAAATCGAAAAAAAGCTAAAGGTTTGGTAGTTAGGGTTATGGATCGAAATTATGTAACGGATAGTACCACTACAAATACTTCAGGTAGATTTTATTTGAAATTGCCTCTCAATAAACAGTACGTTATAGAGTTTTATGCATTTGGCGTTATTCCAAAGCAAATAAGTGTAAGCACTGTCGTTCCTGCGGATTTTAGCAACCAGAACTATAATTATGATTTGGTTATAGAAGTGGAAGATATGCCTTTTGGATTGGATTTGACCGGTCTGGTAAAACCGCTTGCCAGACTTGAGTTCAATCCTAATATGGCCGAATTTTTATACAATCCTGATTATTTTGTTTCTAAAACGGAAATAGACCGTATTATCAACCAAAAAATTAGCGAACAGCAAACTACCATCAGCAAAGTACAGGCTGAAATAAATTCGCTTAGCCCCGAAGCCCGCAAAAGTTTGGGAATAGATATTATAAAATACAATTCATTGAAGGAAGTAGAGCAAATGAGGGCAGAGGCCTCGGCTTTGTTGCAGGAAGCTCGTAAAATGCAAGTTGGCGGTTCTTCTAACAAAAGCATTGATAACAAATCTGATAAGTATTTCAAAGATGATAGTAAAAGCAGCAATCAGATATCGTTGCAGGAACTTGAGAATAATATAAACTACCGCAACGCACTAATTGCCCAAGAGAAAATACAGCTGGAAGTAGACCGTCTAAATGCCAAAAACAAAGATGATAGTCTGCTCATTGCCCAACGTGAAGCTCAGCTTCAGCAAAAGGAGAAAGAAATACTTTTAGCTCAAAACGAACTTGAACGTTCAAAACAAGAGCTACTCTTAAAAGAATTGCAGATTAAGAACAAAAATTTTCAATTGTATTCCCTTATAGCCGGTATGTTGCTGCTTACTTTGCTAGTGGTACTGGTGGTCAGACAAAGTGCCGAACGCAAGCGCACTGCCAAGGAGTTGACTTCTAAGAACCGGGAACTCGAAAAATTGTCAATTGTAGCCAGCGAAACGGATAACGGAATAGTAATACTTACCCTGGACGACAAAATTGAATGGTACAATCATGGTTTATTGCGCATGATAAACCGCAGTAAGCAAGAGTTTGAAACAGAGTTTGGCAATTCGTTCTCAAAGATTTTCAATGAAACCACAATCCAAAAACTAATTCATGAAATACTACAAAATAAAGTTGGGAATACTTTTGAAACCCGCATTCAAATATCGGAAGGGGTAGTATATTGGATACAAGTAACCATGAGTTTGGTTTATAGCTCGGTAGATAATACAGATAAGTTTGTAGCTATATTTACCAATATCAACGATTTGAAAAAAGTACAAAATGAATTGCTCGAAAGTAAGAATCAGATTGAAAATCAACATAAACATATAAAGGATAGTATACGATATGCACAACGCATACAAAAAGCTATGCTACATACACAAGACGATATTGGAAAATATTTCAATCACTTTGCAATATCTCGTCCTAAAGATATAGTCTCAGGTGATTTTATATGGTTTGCACATTTGCCCTCAATAGAAAATCGCGCAGAGAAATGGATTTTTGCTGTTGTAGATTGCACCGGACACGGTGTACCGGGTGCTTTTATGAGCATGATTGGAAGCAGGCTTCTCAACGAAATTGTACATATGAAACAAATTCACTCCCCCAAGAAAATCCTTACCTCGCTTAACAACGAAATAAACATTGCATTGCGGCAAGATTCCAGCGATAATGACGATGGTATGGACGTGTGTATGTGTTTGTTTGAAAAAAGTGACGAAAATGAATTTATTGTTACATTTGCTGGTGCAAAACGTCCGCTTTTTCATTATATTAGCCGAAAGAAACAAATTGAAATTCACAAAGGAAGTATTAAAGGTATTGGTGGCGCATCTTGGCAACAAATGGATGAAACTTTTGAGAATACAGTGATTTATATGGAAAAAAATGATACATTGTATCTCACTACAGATGGAATCATCGATTTGGCTTCGCCTGATAAAAAACGTTTTGGCACCAAACAGTTTACTGACCAATTGAAGATTATGGCAGATTTGCAACTGACTGAACAAAAATATCTTATGGAACAATCTGTTGACCAGTATCAGCAAAATGCAGATCAACGTGATGATATTACACTTTTAGCATTGAAATTAAAATGAGTAATTCAATGGCACATAGGAAACTACGTAACTTGTTTGAACTTTACGAAATCATTCGTGACGATGTAATTTTATCCTATACAGGTCCGTTTGACAAACAAGTACTGGCAGTATTAGCTAAAAATATTGAGGAGGCTTTGGGCGATAATAATGTGGCTTCGAAAAAATTATTGCGTATTTTTATCGAATTGGCACAAAATATCGGCTTTTATTCCGCAGAGCGCAAATCCTACCACGATGGAAAATATGTAGGTGAAGGTATCTTAATTATGAAAAATTCTGATAAATATTATACCTTAGCAACGGGGAATCTTATAACCAAACCTGAATTGAAAGTGTTTTTGGAAAAAAGTGATAAAATAAGTAAACTTGATAAAGAAGGATTGCGTGAACTAAAACGTAATCAGCTTCTTTTGCCAGATAGTCGCTATGGTGGTGCCAATATTGGACTCATACAAGCTGCACTGCTCTCAAATTACCCGCTTGAAGTTTCCGCTAATTCTGTTGACGAACTTCATTCTTTTTTAGTAATTGGTGTTAAAATTGATAAAGTTTAAAAAAACGTATTCTGGATATGGAAAATATAGATATACAAGGGTTTAAAGATGATTTTTTCGTTCCCACTGTAAATTTCAATGCAAGAACCGGTATTTGTATGCTGGGTGGAGAATCATACCTGGAAGAAACCGTTGAGTTTTATGCTCCACTTCTTCAATGGCTCAGAGAGTATACTGAAAGCCCAAACAATACTAATATTGAGTTTAATTTTAAACTAACATACTACAATACTTCTTCTTCTAAACGTATTGTTGATATTCTGCTTATCCTCAAAGAATTTCAGAATAAAGGGGGCGATGTAAAAACCAACTGGTACTACGAGGAGGATGATTTGGATATTGTAGATGAAGTGGAAGATTTTATGAAAATTTCAAAACTTAACATTAATCTCATTCCGTTCTAATCTTCAATTGTCCATATCCATATTTAGTTTAAGTATATATTTTTTATTTTCATTATATAAAGAACTTCGAACTTCCTGAAAACCTCAGGAAGTTTTTTTATTTTGGTGACGATGGTATGCTAGCCTCTTGGGCCCGGTGCCTAAAATGATCTGCACGTTTTTTTTTACTATTTAGGTGGCTTAAACTTCTTTGCGTATTGAAACACTAATCAGGGGCGGCTGAAAATCTCCGCCTCGACCATAAGTCCTATTTTTAACACAATCTATTTGATCATATTCATTTTATAGAATGAGGTAATAAGGTAATCTTTGCTCTGTGCTATAATTTTCTACTAAGGTTTTAACTGATAATAAGGTATTAAAACTTTATCTATGGTTCAAACCTTAGCAGAAATCAAAAGAATTCATTGACACAACCTTATTACTTTATTAATCATGTTATGTGCATGAGTTACTTCATATTTAGTATTCAATGTTTGCATTATTAGATGCAATCAAACCATCTATGTAATTGAATTACAGTGATATTTTTGTTTTTCAGCAGACACTAACTACTCGTATTGATATAGACGGTAATTGATGAATGACATTTCCATTAAATCTGGTGAAGCAGCATTTGACCAACAATAACTGCAACGTATTAAACTACCTTAGCTTTTAAGATTGTTTTTTATATATCTAATGCGCACATATACAAATACATGTGCTTTTAAAATTCTGAAGAAGTCTTTATTTTACTGCAAAAATTCAGGTAGGATCTTTTGGCGTATCGGTGGCGTGAAGTGAGTAAAAAATTGTATGAATGTTATTGCGCTGTTTTATATAGTTTTCGTAATCGCCATAAAAAACAGTGCGTTTTTTATATGTATCGTCAACATTGCCGCAAACCGACATTACCAATTCGCATATTTCGCGCACTGCATGCCTGCCTCCTTCTTGCGAGGATATGTAATCAGCCAGATTATTTCTTCTCGCGTAGTCGGTTGTTAGAGGACTGGCATTCCGGCGTATCATGAATCTGAGTAGCGTATTTTCGGCTACCGAGAAATCTAATATATCGTCGAACGTAAAAGCGAGTTCTTTTGGCGAGAGTTTGAATGTAGTTTCTATATGATTCAGTGCTTCCTGCTTGAATTTTACATTGGAATATACTACTGAGAAATGTTCACGTGTGGCCAGTGTTCGTGCTTCCTGATTATTGAGGCCGGTAATGATGGCTGTAAACGGAATCTCACCATATCTGAGCCAATGCGAAAACCTGAGCATATTTACTCCCATGGAATCTGCTTCAGAGAAAGGACTTGAAAAATTTTCAGATTTTATCCCTGAATTGAAGACACCGTCCCAATCGAAAAGAAAGCCCTTTAGTTTTGGCACTCTATCAAGGAATGTGAAGTAGGGTGTTACAAACTCACCACCCATTTCGGTAAAGGTTTTTTGTGTATGCATAAAAAAAATATTGCAATCAGAAAAGGCTGCACGCTTGATAATGAAATATTAAGCCGTGTGCTTTATTGATTGCAATATACTATAAATACTATATACTTCTAAGCAAGCTTAGAAAATATTCTGCAAAGATATTATCCTATCAGATCCTGGTCTATTAGATCCTGAATATCGAGCATGCCCGCCAATTGACCGTTATTGACTACAATGATGTTGTCAATGTGATGTTTTTTGAATATCGCAGTTGCCTCATTGAGCAGTGCATCTGCTTCGATAGTGATTGGTTTACTGAATTTGAATTCACCCATTTGGCGGGTAAGTATGGCTTTTCCTTCGTCGCGTAAGTGGCGGCGGAGATCACCATCAGTAAAAATACCTGCTATTTTATTGTCGGCATCAAGCACAGTTACAGCACCCAATTTCGATTCGGTCATTGCCAGTATAGCATCAAGTACTGTGTTGCTTGGTTTCACCGAAGGGTTGTTTTCACGTATCACTTCTTTCACGCGTATGGTCATGAGTTTAGTATGAACCTCAAACTGGCGTGTACCTAAAGTTGTGAAATTGTTTTCGGTAAGCATTTTTATAACTTTCCATGGTACAGTAACGGTGTGAACTCCTATATTGATTGCATTTCTAACGTGCTCGGCGTGACGAACAGAAGAGAACATGATTTTGGTATTGTAGCCGTAATAGTTTACAGCCTCAACACACTGTTGTACCAGCGCAAGGGCATCATGTCCCTGATCTTGCAGGCGGCCTACAAGCGGAGTTACATAAGTAGCACCGGCAGCCATAGCCATATAGGCTTGCTGCAAGGTGTATACAAGATGTATATTTACCAGTATACCTTGGTCTATCAGTTTTTTGCATGCCTTCACGCCTTCCAGCGAAACAGGAATTTTAAATACTGTTTTATCTTTTTCCAAACCCATATCTAATTGACGATGAGCCTCAGCCACAATTTCTTCGGCTGTATTGCCCATTGCTTCAATCTGAAGTACCGGCACTATTTTAGCCAGTTTGAGTATGGTAGAGTCTATATCTGTAATCCCTTCGCGATGCATGAAGGTTGGTGTAGTGGTAAGGCCGGCCAGAAAACCGAGTTGAAATGCGTCTTCTATTTCTTTAATGTCGGCGGAGTCGAGATATAATTCCATGTTTTAATCGAATTTATATTTTTTGTTTATAGCATGAATTTCGAGCAAAGGTTTGAGGAACTCTTCCAGTTCGTAAACACAGAGTTGGCTTGCTGCATCGCAAAGTGCCTTTGATGGCTCAGGATGCGCTTCTATGAAAATACCATCTACACCCGATGCTACACCTGCACGTGATATAGTGGGCAGGTATTGGCGTGCACCACCGCGTGGGTCGCTGCTGGGTATACCATATTTACGAATGCTGTGTGTGATATCAAATACCACTGGGTAGCCTGTTTCTCTGAGGTGATAGAAACTGCGTGGATCTACAATCAGGTCGTTGTAACCAAAAGTATAACCTCTTTCTGTAAGTATGATTTGATCGTTGCCGGCATCAACAGCTTTTTGGGCTGGCTTATCCATGTTTTCGGGTGCCAAAAACTGACCGTGTTTTATGTTTATTACTTTTCCGGTTTTAGCAGCTTCAGTTACCAGGGTAGTTTGCATGCATAAGTATGCAGGAATCTGAATAACGTCAAGTACTTCGGCGGCCATTTTTACTTGTTCCGGGTAGTGTACATCGCTAAGTATCGGAAATCCATAGTCGTTTTTAATTCGCTGAAGTATTCGAATTCCTTCTTCAATGCCAGGTCCTTGGTAATACCCGGTGGTACTGCGGTTGTCCTTCATGAATGAAGATTTGTAGATGACCTTGATGTTGAGAGATTCGGAAATGTTCTTCAAATAATCTGCAGTTTCGAGCATTATTTGTTCGGTTTCTACTACACATGGACCTGATATCAGGAATAATTCATCGTTTCCGCAAGTAATATTACCTACCTGCACTTTTTTGATACTCATATTTGTTACGCGTATGTATATGTATTTTGGCGCAAATATAAGCAAAAGATACTTACAAATTCTTTATAATGTGTTAATTCATTAGTCTATAAAAAAAAGCTTCGGCGATGTGCCGAAGCTTATATTATGTAAAACTAATTTATGGAAACAACTATACCTTATTGATTGCACGTTAAGGTATTTTCTTGTATATATTTTATCTGCTTATGTGAATTGGGAGCAAATTTTTGGTGTGAAATTACTGTTTTTTTGTTAATCGAGATGTGCCAGTTGTTCAATTAATTCGGCAGGACTTAAAATTTTATACACGTTGCGTGGCAAAGTAGCTCTTATGGCTGCTATTTGATGGCCGGCTACAAATATTTTGTTCTCCGGAAATTGTTTTGCTACTTCAAACAGATACTGAATAAGCTCGCGACCGGAGTACACTGCCGTAATGGTAAGTAGCAGATGTATTTTTTTTTCTTTATGTATTATTTCGTTCATGTCTTGTAATGGTACCGACTGGCCAAGGTAGTATACTTTACGTAGGTGTTTTCTGATGATATAATTGTTAAATAGGAGCCCTAATTCGTGCCATTCGCCTTCGGGCAAAAATAGCAAAAAAGGCGTTTTGGTTGGTTGAGGTTGTATTTCCTCTGCTGCAAGTATAAGTTTACGCCTTATGATGTTTGAAACAAAATGTTCGTGAGTAGTTTTTATTGAACCGGTTTGCCACATTACACCCACGCGTTGCAAAAATGGATAAATAGTGCTCAGAAATGCTTGATCTATTCCTATTTTAGCTACTGCATCGTCGATGGAGGTGATGAAGCCGCCTTCATTGAAATCTATCATATGTATAAGCATTCTGGTAATCTCGGAGTTCGTCTGATGTTTCAGTTTCGATACTTCATCTGCTTTTTTTGATAGTTCAGTATTGTTGAACTTAGCTATTTGCGATATTTTGAACCCATTTTCGTATAAAATGGTAATATTGAGAAGTTTTTTAAGTTCATCATCGTTGTAATAACGTATGTTGGTACTTGTGCGGTCAGGTTCGAAAAGGTTGTATCTTTTTTCCCAAATGCGTATGGTATGGGCTTTAACGTTTGATAGACGTTCTAAAACATTGATAGAGTACTTAGCCATGAAAGGAAATGAAATATGTTTAATAATGTTTTGAGCAAAGTTAAACAAAACTTTTAATTTAGAACAAATATTTTATATAAAAAGCTGACTTTAATATATTTTAAGTTTTCTGGATTTTGTTGGGTGGGTTTAATAAATACCAAACGGCATCTTCCTTATAAAAGCAAGATGCCGCAGCATGTTTTTAGATTTGTAAAAAACGATTTATTCGTTTTCTCTATAGATATTTTTAGCTATCTCAGCCTGGGTAGGGTCGAAAAAAGCACCCACTACAAGATGTTCAAAAGTCATACCTTCGTAAAGTGCATCCAGAAACTCGTCCATAGTACCAGTAGCTGTACGGGCTGGCATACGAATGAGTTTGTATGCGCCTGCTCGTTTTATTTCTTTCACCGAAAGCAAAAACCAAGCTACTTCGCCACTTGGAGCAGTTTCGGCTTTGTCTATTCGTTCGCGGCTTGCTCTATAATGTAATTTTGCATTTTCGGCTTCTTCAGTTGTCATAAATGGGCCAATAGCAAGCTGCTTATGTGTAATGCCCCACCAAAGCCGCTGACGAAAATCTTCGAGAGAGCCATTTTCGATGCGTGATGGTGTACCTACAAGGTAGTATCTTTTTAGTTTTTCATCTATGCGTATCCTCACAAAAAACCATTGAAAATTCATCTGTTTGTATGCTGATTCTGAAGAGTGGATGAGTTGGTCGGATGGAAGAAATATGCGCGACGAGAAACTTCCGAAAGTCAACAGAACTGCTGCTGCGAAAAGTAAATTTCTGATTGCAAACATGGTTTTAGATATATGATGTTGTTTCATAAAGTTTTCAAATATAATGATTACATTAATTAAAAATGGATTTTGATACATCATATATTTCCCATTTCACATTTTTAAAATCAAATGTTACTTCCTTCCATTTGGGATGACCAGTTGCCTGAAGGGTAGAAATATTGGATTTTATATCGTTGAGTAATTTTTCTATTTGTGCTCGCTGCTCAGGAGTTTCATCTTGTATATTTGTCACCAACACGCTAGTAACTGCAAATGTATTGACATCTGTATTTTGCCACGGATATGTACCTGCTTTTATGATTATGGGGGTGTATACCTTTTCTAGCTTTGGGTTATTGAGCGATACTATTTGTAAATCAGAGTTTTCAGGCAATTCCAAAAATTTACTGACCGGAGAGCTTCCTACAAAGAAAAATCCGTCTATTTGCTTCTTTTGCATAGCTATGATTACTGAATCTATAGGCATAGGTATTTCTATCCACTCTCCTTTTACAATATCTCGTATCAGTTTAGATGTGAGATGCGTACCCTGAAAAATAGAACCAATGGCTATCCGCTTTTTCTTTAGCATTTTCACATCAGTTATTTTATCAGATTTTCGGGTGATGAGATGTATTTCTTCGAATGCCAATGGCAGAATTACCCGCATATTTTTAGTATATTCGGTTTCATAGGCAATATCTTCCATTCTTTGTTGTGCAAGCACGTCTTGTTGCATGAAGCATAAGTATATCGACTCACGACGATATAATTGTCTGAAATTGTCGACACTGCCTTTGGATGTGGTTACCGATTTTACAGCGCCTGATATTTTCTCAATATCGTGTGCAAACGTTTCGTACGACCCTCCGGTAATACCTGAAAGCAAATTGAGGTCGCTGCCAGCTTTGGGGGTTGGGTGAAATAAGTCGAAAGCATATGCATAGGGTATCCAATCTATTGAGCTCAAGTCATATTCAACTGATTTCCATTTGGAGTGACCATTTGTTAATTGTGTTTGGCTACCTTTGTACAGTTCATCTACAAAATTGTCTAACTGAGATATATTTTTTGCATCCAATTTATCTAAGTTGGTAACCAACAACGATTTTACACCATAAGTAACTACATCGGATGTTACGAAAGGATATGCTCCAGCGGCAATAATTGTTTTATGATAAAATTCTCTCAATCGGTCATCGTCCAACGGCAATATTTTTAGTTGGTCTTTATACTCATCAGTAAATTTGATTACTGGTGTGGCGCCAACAAAAATGAACGCATCAATTTTGCGTGCCAGAAGAGCCGGAATTACGCTGTCCCATGGCAATGTATGGTCACGCCACTGACTCTTTGTTATTTCTTTAATCATTTTAGCGGTGATGGTGGTGCCCTGTCCATCTGAACCTATATTCACACGTTTGCCTCGCAAATCTTTTAAGCCTTTTAGTTTGCTATCGGCTTTCACTACCAAATGAATTTCTTCGAGCCCCAAAGGCAGAATAACTCTCATTCCATCTAAGCGAAATGTACCTTCTTGCAGGTCTTTGTATTGCTCGTCTATAATTACATCTTCTTGCAAAAATGCAATCAATGGCCCATCTTTAGTCATCAGTTTCCTGAAATTGTCGACACTGCCCTTGCTTTTCTCTATTTTGAGTCCGGTGCACACATTGGCCATATCCAATGCCATTTGGTTGTACGAGCCACCTTCCAAACCTGAATAAACAGTGATTTGACTCTTTGAACTTGATGCCAATATCATTAGCATCAACATATTTACAATATATAGCCTAAAATTTTCCATTTTCAAAAGCTTTTATTTCTATCTTGCTATTACAAGAATTTAGCCAAACTCTAAAGTAATAAAAAAAATCTTTTGTTTTTGAAAAAATCTTTTGAGTTGGATAATTTTTTTGATGCTTTTTTTTGAAACAAATCCCATGCATACTCCGTTAATATATGTATGAAAATATAATTTACATAAGTAATTGGGAAATTTAGTATACTCTCTTTTTTATTTTTTACAAAGATGCTCTAAGAACCAATCTTTCTTTATTTTTGTCTGTATTTACTTTCCTACACAACATGGCTAACGAGAATTCATTATTGGTACCTTGGGATTTTACGAAATTGTCTGAATTTGCACTGGAAGCTGCTTTGCGGCTCACTTCAAAATCTGGTGAGAAAATAGTGCTGGTGCATATAGTTGAAAACCTGGGCATGGTGCATGATGCAGGCAGAAAACTCGTAGCTGTGGCCGAAACTGTATTAGAAAAGCATGGTGTGGAGCTTGAGGTTACGGTAAGAGCAGGTAACCTGTTCAGAACAATACATGAAGTGGCTCATGAGTTGCATGCTCGACTCATGATTATGGGTACGCATGGTATAAAAGGCATGCAGAAATACACCGGTAGTTTCGCACTTAAAATTATTGAAAATGCCAGGGTTCCCTTTTTGGTTATTCAAGAACAAGTGAATGGAAACCAATTGCTCAATTTGGTTATACCCGTAGATGTGAAATTTGATAGGAAGAGCATGTTGCAATGGGTACAATACCTTTCGCAGTTGTATACTTGTAAGTTGCACTTTTTTGTTCGGGGTATAGATGAAAAAGTTATACAAACTAAACTAAATGAGCATCTTAAGTTTATGCAAAATGCTGCTGAGATGAATAATCTTCCATTTGATATTATTTATGCTGAAACCAAGGGCAGTTTCACAGAGCATATCATTCAGTATGCAAAGAATGTTAATGCCGATATGATTTTGATATCGAGTGTGGGACACCTCAATATGTCGGATTATGTGCTGGGTGTGCCCGAGCAGAATATTATTGCCAATTGGGCTAAGATTCCTGTAATGTGTGTAAATAATCACGAAAACTAAATGACTGAATAGTTTGGCAATAATTTTGTATTATACATGCTGTTTCGTTTGGGAATTAGACATTTCCATGATTAGAATGAAATGAATGTTTACCCATTACAATCTGTATAACCAATGAATCGTATTATTGCATATTCCTGCTTTTTATTTATTATATGTATCTGCTCCCAAAGTATAGCACAATTGCCATATACTCCTGAGAGCAGGAAAAACTATATGATTAAAAACGCTAGTCTTGAAGATTATTTTGAACTTACCGGCGACCAACTTATTATGTTTGCCTCTACTGATGCTAAAAAGAACAACTCAGTAGAAGCGGCTATATATGCAGACGAGGTCGATATTTTTCAAAGGATAATAATAAATAGCAATCGCTCGCTTGAACTTTATAGCAATAAAGAAATTCAAAGATTCAACCGCGATAAATTCGGTGCTTTGCCAGGTTCCCAAAATAGTTTTCGCTACAGGGAGAAAGATTCTTTGCCACTTCGTGGATTGCGTGTAGCGCTTGATCCCGGCCATTTCGCTGGTTCGTTTGAAGAAGCAGCTGTTGAATCAAGATTGGCAAAAGTCATTACTTCTGAAAAGGAAGTGTACTCCATTTACGAGGCCGAAATCACTTATATAACAGCTTACATACTTGCCGATACGTTACGAAAATTGGGAGCGGATGTAATGATGACGCGAAATAAACATGGGCATACAGCATTTGAAAAGCCCTTTGACCAGTGGATAAAAGATGATTTGCAACGCACAGCCGACAGCTTATTGAATCTCAAAAAAATAACTCCTGAGTATAAAAAATTATTATTGGCCACTACTGATCCCAAAAAGCTGTATCAACTATTTTTTCAGCAACATGAGTTGGAACAGCGAGCTAAAATTATAAATGCATTTAACCCCGACATTACCATCATAATACATTACAACGCCGATGCCCAAAATGGTAGGTTCGACAATAAGGGAAACCTCATTGGTAGTAAACAAAATTTCAATATGATTTTTATCCCCGGTGCATACATTATGTCTGAACTTAGGAAAACGGAAGATAGAATGCATTTTGCTAAAGCTCTTCTCACCAATCAATTCGACGCTTCGCTTGAAATTTCGGAATATGTGATGGAAGGATTTATACAACTTACCAAAATAGAACCACACTCACTTGAGAAAAGCTTGAAATATATACAAAATGCTACTATTTTTACTGGCACTCGTGGAATATATGCACGTAATCTGGTACTTACAAGGCTCGTAAACAGCCCGCTGGTATACGGCGAAACCCTTTACCAAGACAATGAAGACGAAGTAAAAAAACTCACCACCAAAGATTTTAATTTCAAAGGGCAAATGGTTTCTTATCGCACATACGAAGTTGCCATGGCATATTTGTATGGTATAGTCAATTATACCAAACGCAGTAACGATCTCAAAGCAAGGTAGTATTTTTAGTTTTCTTCACAATTTGTTATATAAATTAATGGCTAAACACAATTACTGGTTTTTAAAAATAATATACTTTTGTGCTTGTTATGGAAGTGATAATTTGTAACTGTAATCAGGTATCGGAAAAAGTGATAAAAGATTTGATTATTTCCGGTAAAGCGAAACATGCTGATGACATTGAAAAGCAAACAGGTGCTTCTGACGATTGCGGCAGATGCCGCCGAAATCTTGAATTTCTAATCAAAATTACCAAGACAGAGAACCTTGCAGAAGTAAACAACAATAATTGCGATGGAAACAATACTTTATAATATTAGAAACGAATATCGTGGTGATTCACTCTTAGAGGAACAATTGGATCCCAATCCTTTTACACAGTTCAAAGCCTGGCTTGATATGGCCATGAACAATGGATTGCCTGAGCCTACTGCGTGTACACTCATCACCACAGGTACCGATCTCAAACCATCGGGGCGCATTGTTTTGCTCAAAGATTTTGATCATGAGGGTTTTGTGTTCTTTACCAATTACAACAGCCGTAAGGGACGACAAATAAATGAAAATCCAAACGGCAGCATTTTGTTTTTTTGGCCAGATTTGTTCAGGCAAGTGCGCATTGAAGGTTGTTTTGCTAAAATACACGAAGACGAATCTGCCAATTACTTCAATAGCAGACCTGAGGAAAGCCAAATAAGTTCTATTATTTCGCCGCAAAGTGAAATAATACCTACACGCAATTTTTTAGAAAAACTTTGGGACGATTATGTAGATATGCATAAAAACAACGCTCATGAAAGACCTACTTTCTGGGGTGGTTACAAACTGATGCCTACATACTTCGAATTTTGGCAGGGTAGGGTAAATCGTTTGCACGACCGAATAATCTACGAACAAACAGAAACCGGTTGGAATACATACCGTTTGGCACCCTAACTCAGTACATTTTATGTTAAATAAATGAAGATAAATTCCCACAACTTATCGCTAACTTTTCAGCAAAGTATACTCAACAAAAGCTACGAATTAAAGAGTAAACAAAAGCAAATTTTAGATCTTAGTTCTCCAAGTTGTATGGTTGGTGATAATGTATTTCGCAATTTCATTGCTGATGCCCGCATTCCGGCCAATGCGCTTTTTGAGAGAATGGAAATTTCGGATTCTAAAATGCTTCAAGCTTTAAAAGCTGTTTTCTTACCAAATTGTCCGAATAGTGTTGAGGTGGTTCCTGTAGCTGGTTTATCTGCTATGCGCAGTTTGCTTATGATGGCGCTCGAAGTTGATATGTTTTTGGTTCCGGTATACAGCGCAAACAGCATCAATCCGCTGCTTGCTTTACACGGCATTCGCAGCGATGTATTTATTCATTTAGATTACTTGTTTTCGCAGGCACTCAATCTGAAAGGTACAGCAGTTGTGCTCAACGATGATATACATTTTGGAACTGAGGCAGTTTCTGCTGAAAAGTTATATCAACTCATTGTAAAACTTACCGAAAATGGTGCAACGGTAATTTTTGAAACCGGATTTTCCAGATTGTTTCACCCACATCTTTATAGTACTTTTCATTCGGAAATTGCGCAATTGCCCAACGTGGTAATGCTTGAAAATACTGCTGAATTGCTTGGTATTGGTGGATTGCAATTTGGGTATATAGCTACCAATCATGCAGTTCTGGCCAACGAATTGCGAATACTTACTTACCATCATGGAAACATTCCTAATATACTCTCAGGCATACTTCTGCAAAAACTTCTTGTGTCCGACAAGGGATTATTGCTACTCGCTGAGTACACCAATATATGTGTAAGTTATATTCAGGAAAATTTCAAACTGATTCACAATCTCAATTTACTGGGCACTGCTGGCATTGAAGAATTTGGTACTAAAACCATTCATGTACGGGTTAAGAGTTCAGAAGAAGATTTATTGAAATCGGGAATATATGCACCTAAACTCGCAGGTTTCTCATTTGAAAGCAATCCGATTACCGCTACAAAAGTAAACCTGAGTGCCGATCCTCTTATTTTTAAATCCTATTTCGAAAAAGCAACAATCTGAAAATGAAAATAAATATAAAAGAGAAAATTTCAGTTTCATTCAAAAACTGGAAGTCAAAGTCTATTTGGTCAAAATTGAGCGATGTATTGTTCTGGGGATTTATATTAGCAATTTTGTTGCCTCAAACCCGATTAATAGTTTTGTCTGGTGTGCAGCGCGTTATAGCTATGCCACCCAGTGTGAACGAAACCAGCACTTTGCCCGTTATTGAGCCTGCAGCTTATGATTGGCCTCTTACCAGACTTGATGGTACCCAACTTAATTTCAACGATTATAAAGGGAAAGTCATTTTTATAAATTTCTGGGCTACTTGGTGTCCCCCTTGTGTGGCTGAATTTCCGAGTATACAAGAATTGTACAGCAAATACAAGGATTCAGATGTAGTTTTCATCATGGTTTCCAACGAAAAATTGGGTACCATTGAAAGTTTTATTGAAAAATATGGTTATGATTTTCCAGTGTATTATACACAATACCAAGCACCTGCATTGCTTCAGTCAAGCAGTATACCTGCAACTTTTATTATAGATAAGGCGGGAAAAATACATGTTGACGAAAGACGTGCCAAACGCTGGCACACAGAAACAACTACCCAATTGCTGGATCAATTGCTGAAAAATTAAATTTTGCTTTTGAAAGTAATTTCGATTCCAACAACCAGAATATCATCTACCTGTTCGTAAGATTCCTTCCAGAATTCCAGGTTTTGCTCAAAAACCTCTTTTTGTTTTCTTATAGGTAAGTGTTGTATGTTATGCAGAAAGTCCTTGTACTGCGTAGTAGAATATTTTCGTACAGATGGGCCACCAATTTGAGAAGTGTACCCATCTGTCGAGAGGTAAAGCCTATCAAGTGAATGAAGTTCTAAGGTATGATTTGTAAAGGGTTTTAGTTCTTTAGGATATATGCCTACCGGAAATCTGTCGGCCCGTATTTCAATAATTTCAGTATCGTTGTCTTTTTTACGCAATATATGCAATGGATTGTATGCTCCAGCAAAATCAATCAGATTAGTTCCGCTGGTAAAACGCACAAGCGACATATCGTATCCGTCTTTGGTAAACGAACGATCGTTTTTCTGATGCAACAGTTTTATGAGTCGGGTTCGCATTTCATTAAGAATCTCTGCAGGGTTGAGCGTACAGTTGTTGTCTACTATCTGATTGAGGAGCGATACCCCGAGAATGCTCATGAATGCTCCAGAAACCCCGTGCCCGGTAGCATCGGCAACAGCGCCATACATGTAGCTGCCGGTTTTTTTGATCCAATAAAAATCACCGCTAACTACATCGCGGGGTTTGGAAAGCATAAAGTGTTCAGGAAGTGAAATGTCCAACTCTTCGCGGGGCGGTATGAGTGCATTTTGTATACGCAATGCATTGAACAGACTATCCGTGAATTGTTTGTTTTTCAGAGTGATGATGTCTCTTTGTTTCAGGATTTCGTCTCTTTGAGTTTCTATTTCATCGTTTCTAAGTTGAAGCTCATCTATCAGGGTCTCAAGTTCTTCTTGTATGGCTTTACGTTCCTCTATTTCATTTACTAATACCGATTTCTGTTGAAAAAACTCAACTATCAGGTTTGAAATTTGGCTAAACTCATCTTTTCTTTGTATAAGTTTTTCCAAGGGATCGGCTGTTCCCAAATTAAGGGCTTTTATGATATCATGTAATGAATTGATAATGATACGTTGAAAAGAGACGTAAAATGCTACTGCTACTAAAACCGATCCTATGAGAATGAGTAAAGATATATAGTCATTTATACTCTGAATCTTGTCCATCAGCGGATTGTCCTTGAATGAAATCAGGTATGAAGCTGGTGCGCCTTCGTTGGTTTGAAGCACGAAAATCACATTTTCAAAGTAATCAGCAGAAGTTACGGAATCATTTAATGTAATAGCGGTATTGGATAAATCAGATAAAGTTTCGATATACTTTGTATCCCAATATTTAGCGAGCAAAAAGAAGCCCTGAGGCTCTGTGAGTCTTTCCAAATCTGACGAGGGGTGTATTGTGGAACCTACAATTTGCATTACACCGGAGTCCATCTTTTGGTAATATTCTACACTGCGGTTTTTATACAGGCTATCAAAAACGCTTGATGGTATGCCGAGCTCCATTTTGAATGCAGGATCTAATCTTGTATCAATGATATTACGATTTAAATCCAATATCCATGTTTTTTGCATGTCGAAACTCTCAAGTACTGTGATATTGCTTTTGAACCATGCAGTATCAGGATCCGATAGTTTCAATATAAGCTCATCATAGCATGAATAATCGTGAACAATCTGTAAATACATTGCAGATTTTAGCTTTAGAAGAGTTTTCACGGTTTCTTCCTGTTCTGCGAGCTGCGATTTCCTGATGTATATATTCCTGTTTCTCGAAAATTCATTGAAGATAAGCCCTGTTATAAATATAAAAAATACAATTAACACAAGCATTATATATACTTTGTGTTTTATATTCTGATTATTGAACCACTTTATCAGTTGCATGACATATATTATGCTGTGAAAATAATCATAAATATACAATAAAAAAGATAGCTCTGAAATTTTTATTAATCTGTATCAATCAGTATATATGGAATCGCTTTTTTAGTCTTTTCGTGCTGCTATATACTGGTATTTTCATTACATTCGTTTTTGTAAATAAAATATTTTATGATGCGCAGATTGTTTTTTTTGCTGGTTTGTTTCATGTTATTGCCCCTGCTGGTTTCGGCTCAGGAGCGCAGTGTACGAACCGAAAGAGTTGGGTTTCTGGACGACCTGAGCAAGATACTTGTAGATGGGGACCGAAAGAAAGGTACCAAACTTTCTGAAGAATTCCGAATGGCTTGGGATTCTCTTATTTTTTACGATGGGCAGCGCGATACGATTATTTACACCATCAATGTGCTGCTGGCGCGCAAGGCGCAGGCATTTCCTGATTTGGAGGCCTATCTGAATGCAATCATGGCCATTCACAAGACTATGCACCCGGTGGAAAGTTATCAGGTTTGGACCAGGTATCTGATAAAGCAGTTGCAAAAAAAAGCACCTATGACTACCATTGTAGATATTCTGAACAATACTACCCTTATGTTTCAGCGCAATATTGTATATACGCTGCGTGAAATAGAGTGGCGCAGTTCGTCGGACAATTTTCGATTTTACGAAGGGAAAGAATTGTATGCTGAATACCCAAATACTACACTCATGTGCCACTTTCGCTCCGATTCTGTCATGCTGCTCAATACTGCCGGAAAATATTATCCGCGCAAGGGGGAATGGCAAGGTAAAGGTGGGCGTGTAACCTGGCAAAGAGCTGGTAAAGATTCTACAAGCCTTTATGTTGAAGTTGGAAACTACCATATTGACATGTCTAAAATGGAATACACCAGCGATACTTCCTGGCTTACCCATACCGATTTGGAATTTAATGGCATACCCGGGCGTTTTGCAGATAAACTTATACCGGGTACTACTGAGTCCAACGCACGATACCCATATTTCGAAACTTTTAATGATGATTTTGAGGTACCTGCTTTGTTTCAGCGTTTCAGATATACCGGTGGAATTGTGGTGCAAGGAGCTCGTACCATTGGCACCATGTTTAACAAGAAAATGGCCCAAGTTGAATTTATTGGTGCCCAAAATACAAAGGTTGAAGTGAAATCTAAACGATTCATCCTAGAAAAAAGACAAATTTCGGCAATTCAGGCTTCACCAAGCATATTTTTAGATACATTCGTTATTGAACACGTTGGGTTGAACTTTAGAATGAAAGAAGATTCTCTGAAGGGCTGGCAAATGGCCCTTTATCGCGATTATCAGGGGGTGTCGCAAAGTATGTATTACGATGAGTATCACCAGCTCGAGATTGATGCTGGCCTTGTAATTTGGAACATCGACAGTTCTTACATGGATTTTAGTCCTAATCAGGTAGATGCCTCTGGTAGCATTTACCTAAGATCAGCAGATTATTTCGACGAAGAGGAGATTTTAGTTGGGGGATTGTATCCCATGCATCCGGTACTTATTGTGTATAAGTTTGGCTCCGAGGAAGTGTATGCTCATAAATTGGCTCGTTCGCTGGGTTTACCTACTGAACAGGCTACCAATTTGCTTATTGGCCTTTCGTATCAAGGGATGGTTATTTGGGATAGTGAGGAAAAGATGGGAACCCTGACCAGAAGGTTCTACCGATTTGCCGATGCACTCAGAGCTAAAAAGGACTTCGATGTAATAGAGGTTTTTTCGCGTAAAAACAAATTAGTACGCAACGACTCTATGTACGTTGATAAATCTGATTCTTTGCAGTTTGGATTGCCTAATGCACGGCTCGATCTGACTACCAAAAGGCTGGATATCTACCATGTGAATGCAATTCCCGTAAGTCAGCGCCAGAATATGGTACTTCGACCTATCGACAGGCATGTTTCTTTTGATAGAAGCCGCGATATTAGCTTTGATGGTAATGTGCAAGTGGGGGCTTTTACTTATTATGGCCGCAATTTTACATTTTTTTACGACGATTTTAAGATTAACCTCAACAATGTAGACTCGCTTAGCCTTATTGTCACGCAAACTTTGTATGATATAAACGGCAATAAAAAATCGGAGGAGAAAAGGCTCGTAAATGTAATCGAAAACATAAAGGGCGACTTGCTCATAGATGATCCCGATAATAAATCTGGAATTAAGGATTTTCCCGAATATCCGATTTTTAATAGTTACGATACTTCCTATGTGTATTACGACCGCACTGTGAAACCGTATGGAGTTTATCCGCGCGATAAATTCTACTTCAAAATTTATCCATATATGATCGACTCGCTGAGCCGGTTTTCTATCAATAAATGGGCTTTGCTAGGGCAGTTTCATTCCGATAGCATTTTTCCGGTATTTTATGATTTGAATCTTATTATTCAGCCCGACTATTCTCTTGGTTTTATCAAAGAAAGCAGCCCTGAAGGGGACACATTATACGGTGGAAAGGCACTTTTTTTCAATACTCTTATACTTGATACAAGGGGCTTAGTGGCAGCAGGTAAGATGCGGTATCTTACCGCTGAAATGCATTCACAGCAATTCAATTTTTTTCCTGATTCTATGAACTGTCTGGCCAATTCATTTACACTTGCACCTGTGAAAAAAGACAATTTTTTTCCGACTACTGCATTTGAACCGGGGAAATATCCGGAATATCCTATAGTGGCTGCAGATACTCTTTTCATGCAATTCTATCCTTTCGCAGATACTTTATTGGCAAACTTCACTCAACGGAAGAAGATGAAATCTCCTTTCAGAATTTATGGTGAAGAAGCTCTGTTTGGAGGGGCTACCACACTTACACCTCAAGATTACACTGGCAATGGGGGGGTGAGGATAAATCAGGGGCGTATTATCTCGAGCTTGTTCAAATTCAATTCACGCTATTTTATTGCTGATACCTCCGACTTTTTTCTCGAACCCGAAGTATTTACTGAATTCAATAACACTGAGGATAGCTTGATGTTTGATACCAAACAAGTAAGCACAAATGTAAATTTTGATGAAAGGGTTGGCAGGTTTAAGTCGCTTTCACCCGAAACATATGTTACTTTTCCGCATAATTTATATGTATGTAATATGGATGAGTTTATTTGGTTCATGGATAAATCTGAAATTACCCTCAGTTCGTCCAATAGCTATGAGTACACAGTCGACGATTTGCCATTGCAAGCAACCGGTGCAATGTTTCGCTCGGTGCACCCAAAGCAGGATTCTCTTAGCTTTTTCGCAGCTAAATCAAATTTCGACATAAAACAGAAAACCATACATGCGGCTGGGGTGATATATATAGAAGTAGCGGATGCAAAAATATTTGTGACAGATGGTAAAGTGGACATTGAACGCAGGGCTAAAATGCGTACGTTGGACAATGCCAAAATTAAAATACTTAAGCACGAAATTTTTAATTCAACCGTTACAATCGAAGGTCGTACATCTTATTTTGGATCTGGGTATTACAACTATGTAGATGAAAACGATAGTACTCTGATTATCAATATGGAGTCTATTACGGTAAGTGATAGCACGCAAACCACTGTTGGTAAAGGCAGGGTGGGTATTGAACAGAATTTTTTACTAAGTCCGGCTTTTGGATTTTATGGCGTTGTTAATTTGAATGCGAACCGCGAAGAACTTGAGTTTGATGGCCAATTCAGACTGCAGCATCAGTGCGACAAGCTTTCGGTTAATCCAATTGACCGTCCGTGGGTCGAATTTAAAACGCTCATCAATCCCGATTCTGTTGTTATTCCTCTTAGTAAGCTCAATCAGACCAATAATATATATGCAGCTTCAGTAATAACAATAGACTCTACTCATATGTATTCTGCATTTGGCAATAAACTGAAATACTGGAGCGATATTCCTGTATTTTCTGCTGATAGCCTGCTTTATTTCCAGAAAAATACCAATAAGTATGTCATCACCACACCCGAAAAACTCTCTAATTTCGAATTGCCAGGCAACATGGTTACCTTACACCGCAATTTCTGTAATATTTATTCTGAAGGGGATGCCAATTTGGGGGTAGACTTGGGCCAGCTAAAAATAAATCAAAGTGGAAGCCTTATTCACAACATAGAGAAAAACTCTGTGTCGATGGAGCTTATGATGTCAAATCAATTTTTCTTCGATCCGCGTTGCATCGACCTCATGTATGAGCAAATAAATACTTCTGCTTCTGCCGAAGCTATTGATATGAGTAAGCCGAGTTTTAAAAAGTATTTGAGCGAGCTCACATCAGATAAAACTGCCAACGAAGTACTGGGGCAGCTTGGCTCTACGGGTACCATCGGCAATGTACCGCCTGAGTTGCAGGCAACGATTGTATTTACTCAATTGAATATGGTTTGGAAAGAAGAACAAAAGGCTTATTGGTCTGAAGGCAAGCTTGGTATTGGGTTTATTAATGGCAAACCTGTGAATAAACTGGTGAATGGAAATCTGGAAATTATTAAACGTAAAACCGGCGATATATATAACTTATACATTGAGGCTTCGCCTGATCAATGGTTCTTTTATACATATCGGATGAATCAGATAAAAGGAATTGCCTCTGATGTAGTATTTGCCAATTATATAGCAGAGAAAAAAGATAAAGACCGTGAAATGGAAATTAAAAATGATGGTCCGCCTTTCCGATATGATCCATCTTCTGAAAGAGTGAAAAATCAGTTTCTGAGCCGGATAAAAGGCAGAACTGATACAGGTGATGAAGAAGATGAAGAATAATTATAAGTAATAAAATTTAAGCCCGGGTTTGTTTAGAGAGAAATTTATTCGGGCTTGAATTTTGAGAAGGGTATTTCTTATCTTTTGGTTTTTCTAATGGTCATTTATACACTAAATAGGGTCTGCTGAAAAACTCCGACACTCTCATATGCCCTATTTATAGCACATTCTATTCGAGCAAATTCATTCAATAGAATAAGGTAATA
>JAIFMY010000230.1 GCA_020048155.1 Bacteroidota bacterium | reverse complement strand
TATTGTGCCCACCTTGCGGTATAATCAAATCGGCGTATCGCATGGAAGGTTCAATAAACTGCAGATGCATAGGTTTTACTGTTTGGTGATACCGTTCTATAACAGAAACTACATCGCGGCCACGCTCCAGAATGTCTCGCTGAATAACCCTCAGCACACGATCGTCGTCGTCGGCATACACAAAAACCTTCAGATCAAACAAGTTACGCAATTCGGGATGAGCCAGCACGAGTATTCCCTCCACTACCACTACGTCGGTAGGTTTTACTCCCCACGCTTCAGTTTTTCGAGGTGCTGCACCAATAAATCAAACTCTACAGAATCCGGATGATCAAAATTTATATCTTTTCTTTTTTCAAAAGGTATATGGCTACTGTCTTTATAATATGAGTCTTGTGAAAGAACTGCAACCTCGCCCGGAGGGAGTAATTCAATCATACGGCGTACCACGGTGGTTTTGCCACATCCTGTGCCTCCTGCTATACCTACAATCAACATATCGGGTAAATTTTTATTTGCTAAATTAGCACGAAGGAAGTATTCATACAAAGAAATTTCATATAATAGTGCAGAAAATAAAAAAGTTCAAACCCTATAAAAAAAGGAATCATGCTTAGACACATAGTAATGTTTAAACCAAGAAAATTTGCAACGGAAGCCGAAAAGCAAGAAAAATTGGTATTTATGAAAGAAGTTTTTGAAGATTTGCCTATACACATACCTCAAATAAAATTTTACGAAGTAGGGATCAATCAGATTGAATCAGAATACATGCTGGTTATCAATTCTTTGTTCGAAAATTTCGATGAATTGCGTACATACCAAGCCCATCCGATGCACCAGAAAGCAGTAGAGATGAACAAAGAAGTATCTGAAAGTAAAATTGTGGCCGATTACTACATTTGAGGTATCAAATCCAAAACTTTTTCTCTAAAACCAAAACTTTACCCAAATTATGAAAATAGACTTTAACTCACCCGTGGTGCTTACATTCTCTTTGGCTTGCACAGCAGTTTACCTGCTGAATGTAACCACAGGAGGTGCTTTTGTTCCACTATTTGCACAAAGCGGATATTTCAACTATGCCAATCCGATAGATTATTTTACATTGCTGAGCTATGTAATTGGTCACGACTATACTACTATGGAGCACTTGCTTGGCAACCTTACATTTTTATTGCTTCTTGGTCCAATATTAGAAGAAAAATATGGCGCACGGGCACTCATAACCATGATGGTGGTAACGGCCTTGGTTACCGCTTTCATCAATATTCTGTTTTTCGATACAGGTATTATTGGGGCAAGCGGAATAGTATTTATGTATATAGTGCTGGTTTCATTTACCAATATGAAAAGTGGTCATATACCACTCACTTTCATAATAGTAGCTGCATTATTTTTGGGAAAGGAGATAATAAATAGTGTGAATAACGATAATATCTCACAGTTCGGACATATCATGGGTGGTATAGCAGGAAGTATCTTTGGTTTTTCGATGAAAGTACGAAAAATACAAGCCTGATATACTCAATGAAGTGCACCTACACTGTCGAGTTCATGTAATTCAACATTAGGTGGAACAATATTTTTTTTCAGTTTGTTTACCACCAACATGGCAGCTGCGGTAGCATTTTCTTCACTTGCAAATGGTTTGATACCCTGCAAGACCGGAATAAACTCTTGATGCACAAACACTGACCCATCAATATAAATATCGTAGCCCCAGCCACTATCCACCTCAAAAGTTTTATACCAGATTTCCTGATCGGCAATGGTTTCTGTTGAGTAGTCTTTTTTTACTTCATTCTTTGGCGCTTCAGCATTGCATCCGTATATAAAAGCTATGGCAATCAGACCGATTGCCATAGCGTATTTTTGCAACATCATATGAGTAAATGCTCTGAAGAGTTATACAGAAGGAGGTAATTGTCCTTTGTTGGCTAATTTCGCTTTCAGTGCAGCCAAAGCATCGGTACCCGATTGATTTGAAGACTTAAGAGCCTTATCAATCTCATCGTCAACAGATTTGCTTTCGTTCGCAATATCAGCGTAAGATTCTGCCAGAGCTTCCTGCTGGTCAACTTTTTCTTTCATACGCTCAAGCATAGCTACCGTACTCGAAGAGTCGATATTGGCAAGTTGCTTGTTTACATTTACAGTGGCTTCGCTCACTTTAGCACGGGCTTTAAGGGTTTTTAATTCATTTTCCCATTTCGAAATATTGGCGCGCAAGTTTTTGATATTGCCATCCAATTTAGCAACCGAACCTTCGAATTTGGTATGGTCAGACATGGCTTGATTATACAAGGTAGTTTGTTCTTCTTTCTTGGTTAGCGCAGCTGTAGCAAGTCTGTCAGCCTCAGCAGCATCCAGATCACCGCGTTCAGCCTGGCTCAACAGCAGCATAGCTTTTTGTTCGTATTCCTGCCCACGAGCCTGAGCAGTAGCAGCATCGTTTTTAGCTCTTATGGCCAAGGCTTTTACTTCAGCTAGGGCTTTGAGACTTTTTTCAAGATCTTCTTTCATATCACGAATAGCTTGTTCAGAAAGCTTAATCGGATTTTCAAGTTGATCTACCAGTGAATGAGCTTCACTTTGACCGATTTTAAATATTCTTTTAAATAAATTCATAATTGTGTCCTCCTAAAAGTATTGGTTAATAAATAAAATATTTAACTTACATTTGTTTTCAAATATGCAACAATTTTTTGAATCTGCAAAATATTTTAACCAAAATTATGTCATACCTCGGGAAAAATTTACGTAAGATTCGTACCATAAAAAAGTTAAGCCAGAGCGCTTTCGCTGATTTATTTGAGTTAAACAGAGGAAATATAAGTGCTTATGAAGAAGAGCGAGCAGAGGCCAAAATAGATACAATTATACAAATTGCTAAATATTTTGGCATATCACTGGAAGCACTCTTGAGCAAAGAGCTTACTGTAAACGAAATCATTCAGTTCGACAAGCATTTTATTGATGCTCAACTAGCCACAGCGTCTCATTTAGGTGTGCCTCTGGTCGAATTTTCGAAAAGCAAAGAGTATTTAAAAAAGAAAGACGACCCCGACTACCTTGAGTCTTTACCTCAAATCATGTTGCCGGGTTTGCATCGTCAGATGCGAGCATTTGAATGCAGGCAAGCAGATATGTACTATATGCATCAGGGCTTAGCTGCCGGCGATATTGCTATCTGTAGTAAAGTGGAGCTGAATTTAATAGAGTTTCCAAAAAATATTATTTATATCACTATGGGGCATATTGGTTTTGGGCAAGCCACAAATATAGATAAGCACACACTATACCTTCGACCATTAAATCCAAATTTTGAACCTAAAAAAGAAGCGATTGAAAACATTAAAGAATCGTGGCTTATAAACCAAATAATTACGCTGCAAATACCCCACAAAGGTATAGTGCTCTCTAATTTTATCACATAAGGGTTAAAAAACGAAAATTTAGCACGGAATTTGTCATTAACATCTAAAATAATGATTGTCTAAATTTTGAAATTGATATTGATAAATGCAACTAAAACCAGCCACTTATCGTAAAATCACATATTCAGCAACCGAATTATACCCTTTCAATGGACTCTATAACAAGCACTAAAACTCGTAGTTACTTTTTTATTCTGCTCATTATAGCCGGATTGGTTTCAATTCCACCTGCAGCAAATGCTCAGCCGGAAAAGGTATATTCATCAATAGACGAAGCGTTAAAATCGCCCGATAATGTATATATACTAGATCTGGTAGGGCAAGATTTGAATTCATTACCCCCACAGATTGGAATTTTCAAGAACCTGAAAAAACTTTATTTGCAGTTAAACAACCTTACTACCTTGCCTTCAGAAATTGGTAAACTTTCGAATCTCGAAGAACTAAGTATCGATGAAAATCAGCTCAGCACATTTCCTGCTGAAATTGCAAAACTAGGCAACCTCAAACTACTCACCATTTCAGACAACCAATTTGTAAGCCTTCCGGCAGAATTGGGCGAGCTAAAAAAACTTGAGGTATTCATAGCATCAGAAAATCAGATAAAAAACATACCTGCAGCTGTGGGAAAATTGGAATCCCTGCGAGAATTTGATTTATCCTACAACGAACTCACATCACTACCTTCAGAACTATTCAATCTGAAAAAACTTACCAATTTGTACTTGGTTCACAACAAAATAACTCAATTCCCAGACAATATGAGTTCTCTTGACAACCTGAGCGAACTCTATGCTGATGATAATCTTTTGAGCAAATTACCTAACAATATAGGAAGCTTCAGAGCACTTAGGGTGCTAGGTCTGGCCAATAATAGAATTGCAAAACTCCCGGATGGGATAGGAAAAATAAGAACCCTTCAATTTCTCTATCTATCCAACAACCTGTTTACAAGTTTACCAATAGAACTGGGCTCTCTCTCCAACCTGATTTACCTCGATGTTTCTAACAACACTCTTACCAGCATACCCACCGAGCTTAGCCTTTTGGGAAATGTGCAAGACATAAACCTATATAACAATAAAATAGTGGAAATTCCAGCAGAATTGGGGAATTTGCCAAAATTGCAAAGTTTAGGCATTGGAAACAATCCAATTGGAGTTGTGCCTTTGAATCTGAGTAAGTTCAATATATATTGAGCAAAACTGCCAATAACTTGCCGCGAAAAATAGGCAAGGATTAAATATACTTTATCATTTCTTCATAAATATTATTAAATTTGCTTGGATCGGATCCTAAAAAACCCATACACATGAATAAACAGTTCATGCTCATAACCATACTAATGGCCTTCTTATCAGGAAGTATTTTTGCCCAACAGGACAAAATATACGAATCGCTGGAAGAAGCCCTTGCAAATCCTATGCAAGTATATACGCTCGACCTGCTTACTGCAGATTTAGAAGCGCTTCCTGAAGACATCACCAAATTGGTAAATCTGAAAAAATTATATCTTTACCAAAATCGGCTTACTTCACTGCCCGCATTTATAGGCAATTTAAAAAACCTTGAGGAACTATATCTTGATGAAAATCAGATAAAAACATTACCTAAAGAAATAGGTAATTTACGAAAACTAAAAATACTTGGGATGCATGCGAACCAATTGGAATCCTTGCCTGCTGAAATAGGGAATCTGATAAGTCTTCAGACTTTATATTTATCGGAAAACAACCTAAAGGCGCTCCCTGCTGAAATGGGGAAGCTGCGAACATTGCGCATTTTGGACTTATCATACAATGAAATCACTGCACTTCCCGCTGAAATAGTAACCCTACCCAACTTACGCGAGCTCATTCTGGCGCACAACCTGCTAAAATCTCTGCCAGAAGATATTGGAAGACTTAAAGCACTTGAAGTATTATATCTTGATGATAACCAGTTAAGCAAAATCCCCAACAGTGTGGGCACACTTACAGGCTTGAAGCTACTTAGTTTATCAAAGAATCAGCTAAAATCTATTCCAAAAGAAATTGGTTCAATCATGAAACTTGAAAATCTTTACCTCTCTGAAAATAAGTTAGATGAAATACCCTCTCAAATTGGCAATCTTGCATCACTCATTTACCTTGATTTATCAAATAACCAGTTAATAGCAGTACCAGTAGAAATGAGCAACCTAAAAAAATTGCAGGAACTTAATTTGTACAACAACAAATTGACAGAAATTCCGGCAGAGTTTGTGAATATGGTAAGTTTAAAAGAGTTGGGTATTGGAGGCAGTAATCCTATAGGCGTAGTACCACAAATTTTCGAAACAAAATTTAATATATATTAGTGCTATTGTTTCGGAAAATGGTTACATTTGGTAAACTTCAATAAAATAAAACGATTGTAATAGGCCGATGCAAGTTGAAAAAGACGACATTCTAAGGATAATAGACACCATCAAAAAAGCATCTTCTTATGATTTTACAGACTATTCTGAAAAATCATTTGCACGACGCATTGAAAAAATACTCATTGATACGAAATTAGACATAGAAGGCCTTATAAAACAACTCAAATCGAGTAAAGAGTTTCTGGAACACATAGTAAAAGAAATAACAGTCAATACAACTGAGTTATTTAGAGATCCCAAAATGTGGCATACAATTAAATACCGAATATTGCCACGGTTTCAAGAACAAGATACAATAAATATTTGGCATGCAGGATGTTCTACAGGCCAGGAAGTGTATTCCATGTCTATACTACTCAATGAGATGAATATGCTCGATAAGTGCAATATATTTGCATCAGACCTGAATCTGGATGCCTTAGAAATTGCAAAGCGAGGAGAATACAAATACAGATTCAATGTTGAGTACATCGACAACTTTAATAAGGTAATACGCCAAAATCCGTACAACTTTGAGGAAGTCATAGACATACCTTTCACCAAATACTTTGATATCGATCTTACTAAAGACTTACTGAAAGCAAAACCTATATTGAAGCAAAAGCCAATATACAGAAAACAAGATTTGGTGAGAGAAGACAACGTATTTTACACAAAATTTGATATTATTTTTTGCAGAAATGTTCTGATATATTTCAACTACGACCTTCAGAACAGAATATTTGAAAATTTTCATAAAAATCTGTTCAATAAAGGCACATTGATACTTGGAATTCACGAAAGCATGCTAGGCCCGGTGTCATCCAAATACATTAAAAAAGGTATGTATTATTTGAAAAAATAAATGGGATGACAAAAAGGCTCGGAATATCTGATTTAAAACTCATTACTCAAACCCTTAAGAATTTATACGGGTATGATTATAATGATTATTCTTTTACCTTCTACAAGAGGGTTTTAGAAAATCTATTCCAACTTTACAATATTTACCGTTCCGAAGATTTTGTATACCAGATAGAGAAAGATTCAAATTTTCAGGAAGTATTACACGAGCAATTGGTAGTAGAAGAAACTGAAATGTTTAGAGATCCTACTATGTGGCGATATCTAAAAACCAGTATATTCCCACGTCTCCAAAAAACAGGTCAGTTTAGTATATGGCTGCCTGAAGTATCAACCGGAGAAGAATTATTTACCCTTGCCATCACCCTGAAAGAAGCTGGCTTACTTGAGCAAGTAAATATATTTGCAACATCAATAAGTAAACGTAGAATAGAGTATGTAAAAAGAGGCAGTTACGAACTGAAAAAAATTCAGAATAACGATGCCAATTATAAACGCTACAGAAGCGATGCAGACTTAGGTATATTTTATAACGAAATAGAAAATAAAGGCTGCATGGATACATCACTTCTCCGCAATGTTGAATTGAAGCACATATCCATAGGCCAGTACCCCAGCTTTCCGCATGTAAAACTAATACTATACCGAAACAAATTTATATACATGAGCCAGACGCTCCAAGCTAAAACAATGTTGAAACTCAACGAATCATTGATGCCAGCTGGCATATTTGCGGTAGGTATAAAAGAATCGATAGATTCAAATTTAGCCGACAATAAATTATCAGTATTTTTCAAAGAAGAACACATTTATAAAAAATCTTAGCATGGCTCAAAAATATGTTATAATAGGTGGCTCCGCAGGAAGTTTTCAGGTAGTAACCCAAATACTATCTGCACTACCAGCCAACTATGATTTGCCCATATTTTTGTGTCTGCACAGGCTCAAGCACATACGCACAGGCTTCATTGAAGCATTATCTATAAAATCTATGCTTCCGATTGTTGAACCTGATGATAAGGAGCATATTCGTTCGGGTACCATATATCTGGCCCCTGCCAATTATCATATGTATATAGAGTTAGGAAATACAATTGCACTTTCTACCGAACCATCTATAAATCATTCCAGACCTTCAATCGATTTATCTTTCATTTCAGCTTCATATAGCTACAAAGAAAAATTGATAGGAATAATTCTCTCTGGTGCTAACAAAGATGGAGCTCAAGGATTGAAAGCTGTTAAAGAATCTGGAGGTATAGCTGTAGTACAATCACCAGATGAATGCCAGGTAAAAACCATGACAATGGCAGCAATAAAAGCAACCCAGGTAGACCACATACTCAATACACAGCAAATCATAGACTTTCTTAAAAAATTAAACTAATACATCATGCGAGCAAGTCTCAAACTGATAGCTACATTGATTTTCATAATAGCCTTGGTTGCTATTGGAATATCATTCTACAATCTGGAGTTTATGAATGAATTCATACAAAATCATTCATTGGCTGATGAAAAACCACCTGAAATTTTTCTATTCTATGCTATCAACGGTATTCTAATTGTAATTATAATATTATTGTTTGTAATTATTGTTTCAGCTGCTGCATCAGACTCAACTGAAAAGATTATACCTCATGATATTTCTAACCCACAAGTTTCAGAGAGCCACTCTTCAAATATTCCTGATCATAAAAATTTATATGCAGAGCAACTACAAAAAGTGAAAGATGAAATAAATCTTCTTGATAAAACCGATCTCAAAAAATTCAGTCAACAGTTGCTACATATATTTTCAAATCATTTTGGATTGGTTCAAGGGCTATACTTTAGGCTCAACAATGTAGAAAATCGTTATGAAATAATATCCAAATACGCATATTACAGGCAAGAGGAAATAAAATCCTTTATTCCAGGAGAAGGTATATCTGGTCAAGTAGCAGAAGAACAGCGTATACTTATTATTGACAACATACCCGAAAATTATATTACTATACTATCTGGCTTAGGTGCAGGAAGTCCACGTTACCTGACTGTCATTCCTATCATATCAGGTAATAGTACATTGGGAATAATTGAAATGGCAACATTTACTAATCCTAAAGAAAAGGTTGATCACATCATATCACATATCAACAATAATTTCATTCTGTAAACAAAAACTACTAAAGAAGGATTACATCAAAAGATACTAATACACTTAGATGCCTGATATGCTTAAAATATCAGGCATTTCTTTTAAATATACTCCATACTGACAATAAAACAACCAACTTCTTTCATAGGAGGCTCGCATACCTAAAGCACAAGTATCGGAATTCGACTTATTGTATCATCATTGGGAGTGTATTCGGTTGACTAAAAACGTACAATGCCCCCAAGCAGCGATAAATTCTACAAAATGTAAAGGGTTGGTAAAACCATAAAACAAAAAATCGGTCAAACTTAAGGTTTGACCGATTTCTGAAAAAGGTAACAAAGAAATAAATTAGATTATTTGTTTTTGCCAACGAAAGAGAGAATACCCACTGCACAACCTTTCCTGTCAGTGAAACCATCCATATATTGTATGGCAACGAAATAAACGCCTGATTTTTCACACACAAAATCAAATTTCTGAAGCATGATTCCACCATCTGGCAATACCGAATACTCTTCAGGTTTGTAATTCTTTTTTACCAACTCTAACACGCCTTGCTTACCGGCCTCTTCAGCTGTATAAAAAGTTTTACCGTATTCTTTCTTGGCATCATAAAGAATCAACATAGTACGATCCTCGTAGCCATTTGGATTACACAAATTGAGACGATATCTGGTACCTTTGTTGAGAACTACCGAAAAACGAGCTACAAAAGCAGGTTTACCCGGTTTCGATTTTTTCAGCTTAGCATTAAAATCACGAAGATATATGGCTCGTCCGTTTTCGGTAGCACAACTATAAACAAGTTGTTGTTTACATTGAGCTAATGCATCTTTACTTGTGAGTCCGGTAAAGACTAGGACAAAAATGAGTGCAACTGCAATTCTATTCATATTACAATGACATTAATTTATTACGGACTTCTTCTACTTTATTAGTAATCACTTTTATTTGTTCTTCAGAAATGTCTACAACACTTTGTTCGTTCTGTTTTATTACCAACATACCATCTTGCTCTACCATTTCAGGTTTTCCGGGGATAATTGTAATTTTAACATCTTCATAGACTTTCTCAAGAATTTCAAGATCTACAATGAGATTCTCAAAATTTTTATCCTTTTTGTAACCTTTCAGAATAACCATGATATCAGACAGAACCAATTTCTGATCTCCTATACGTTCAGCTATTTTCGCATTTGGTAAGTCTTTATATACCTGAGATGCTAAATACAAGCCTTCGAGCCAAACACCAGTAACCACCAGTGCACTCAAATGGCTACGATTATTCATACGAAGATGATCATCCATCTGATTGAAACTGTGTACTGAAAGAAACATAAGGGAATCAAGATTCTCGTTATTGGTAGCTAACCTCTTCAGTGTAGGAAAATCGAAGAATTGACCTACTTTGAGGGCATCAGCAATACGCTTGATAACGGTAATATATTGTACAATTGATGACGTTTTGGAATAAATATTCAGGTATCCCAAATCTGTACTGTAGATTCCAAGACCAATAGCCTGTTTGAAACTGGTATTATAATCATCAGCAACATCCGTAGGGAATAAATACTTCTGAGAATAAGGAACGTTAATACTTTCCATCAAAGCAGCCATTTCTACAGGTGCCGGAAAATTTTGAATTATCTGATCCATCGCTTCATCTGATACTTCTGTATTGCCCTCGCCTTGCAGCTCGTTAGGTATACCGGTATCATCTCCAGTGCTATTTTTACCAGAATCACCACATGCGATTAGAACGCTTACCATTAATAAAATTATAGAAATATGCTTCAACATGTTATTATTATTTTGGTGTTCTTATTACTTGTTCAAATGTAACTAAATTTATTTTTATACGAAACTTATTTAACTGTAATTATTCTGTAGTTTTAGTTGACTCCTCTTTAGGGGTTTTTTCTGTACTTTCTTCATTAGCAGGAAGTTGAGCATTCAACTTAATTTTCTTTTTGGGTTTGAACCTTTGTAAATATGGGGTCAAATCAATTTTAGAAAGCAGAACCAATACTTTCTGGAAATGTTCATAGTACAATGGTGGGTACAAAGCTAATGCCATAAACCATATTATAAACATATTAAACCAATAAGTACTGTAATAATTTCCTAGAAAATGTTTACGAGGGGCATAAAAATGAGATCTAAAATCAAGTATATGAGTAACATCTGGTTCCAAAAATATAGGATCTATCTGTTGAACCAATTTATCTTCATAGCGCAAAATTTTATGGGTTTCTGTGCTTTTCTTCACTAAGTCTGCCAATCGTTCATTGTGATATATCCTACGCATCTGATTATAATATCCTGGGAGAGAATCATCCAAATGATTCATTCTGGCGTCACGAATACTGTCAGCATAAAACAATCTTTTTCCATAAAACAATTCTAACTGACGTATATATCCACGCAATTCTTCAGCGAAGTCTTCATCAAAATTCTCATCAGTGATAGATGCAGTTAAATCTTTTGGTAATCCTTTCACCAGAAGTGTTTCCTTTGCAAATGCCCTCTTTATGAGAGCTAAATTCATCAGGATTTCCTTTTTATTTTTTTGTTCATCCTCAGACTTTAAAGTAACCGTTTCGTCTATAACCTGCTCTAGTTCAGGCAAATAAAATACGGTACGGAAATCCGAAAAACTTCTTATTTTCTCAAGTTCATAGTATTCGGCTTCAAATTTATTGTTCTTAAACTGGTTTACCATAAGAGCCTCGTATGCCCACCGTGAAGGCATGATTTCGGCAATCCAAGGTACTTTGTCAACGCTTCCCAATGCTCTGTTCAACTTATCAAAACTAAACATAGCTCCACCAAGTGACATCATAGGTATGAGCAGCAAGGGAATTATTACATAAATAGTGACAGCACTGTTGAATGTTTGCGAAATATTTAATCCCAGCATGTTAGAGAAAACAAATACTGCAAACAGTGTGAACCAATAATAGAAGAACATATCGCGAACAACAAGAATATTGTTGGCAACCAAAACATATAAAAATGCCTGAATAGCGGATATAATTATAAGTATAAGTACTTTCGAAAGGAGGTAACTGCTTCTGGATAAGTTCAAAAACTGTTCTCGTTTTAAAATTTTACGATCACGGAATATTTCCTCAGCACTCACAATGAGTCCAAAAAACAAAGCAACTACAATGCTCATGAAGATATATGGAGGTATATTTTCGTTGTCGTAGAAAATATAAACATTAGAATTTGGATCGGCAATATATCTGATAAGGAAAGAAAGGATAAAACCTAGCAACGGCGCTTCCATCAAAGTAAGCACCACGTATTGGGTGTTGCTTATTTTGGACATGATATCGCGTTTCGTATAGGTTTTAAACTGCTGATACCAAGAAGGTATAACCGAAGACACAGGTGGTGATTCCTTCACATCCTCTACTACTTCAGCCTTGATATTCTTTTTATAGTAATCTTCCCATTTTACTGGGCTCACTTTTCGTGTATCTGTGTATTTACCAAACTCATCTACTACCCTGGCTTCCATAATTTCAAAAAGAAGTTCAGGTGTTACATTACCACAGACCGGACATTCCCCTTGTTCACTATTGACCTGTGCGTCAATGCGTTTGAAATACATTACTGCTTCAACCGGATTGCCATAATAAACCAGATACCCACCGGTATCAAGAATAATCATCCGGTCAAACATTTTATAAATGTTGGATGAAGGTTGGTGAATTACAACGAAAATGAGTTTTCCTTTGAGGGTAAGCTCACTAAGTAGCTCCATTACGTTTTCAGAATCGCGTGATGAGAGACCACTTGTTGGTTCATCAACAAAAAGTATAGACGGTTCACGAATAAGTTCAAGCGCTATATTCAGCCGTTTCCTCTGTCCGCCTGAAATCATTTTATTGAGAGGTGAACCAACTTTCAGATGCTTGCGTTCAAATAAACCAAGACTCTTCAGGGTTTGATCTACAAGCCCTGTGATTTCTTCATCAGATTTATTATTGAAACAAAGTTTAGCGGCAAAAAACAAGTTTTGAAATACAGTCAACTCTTCAATTAGAAGGTCATCTTGGGGTATATACCCAATTACCCCTTCCATTTGGTCGCGTTGCTTATGCAAATCGATTCCGTTGATAAGAACTGCACCATCACTAGGCTCATAAATTCCGGAAAGTACATTCAGCAGAGTGGTTTTACCCGCTCCGCTGGCACCCATTATCCCAATGAGTTTTCCTTGAGCAGTTTGAAAAGAAATATCTTGTAAGCCTACACCACCATTGGGAAACTTGTACCAAATGTTATTGACACTAAAAGATAAGCGTGCAGAAGTAATATCTGCGTGAAAATTGGCAACTACATCTGAATAATAGATGGGCTTACCTTTTGGCAATTTAACAGTACTACCGCTAGCAAACAGATAAATACGGGTATTATTAACCGGTAATCCGTTTAAGAAAATATCCTGCGAGCCGGTATACCGTAAAAAGTAAAGTTCCTGAGCCGGTATTCGTAGAATATAAATATTTCCATCAATTTGCTCAGTAAGTATTTTATGAGCATGTATTATAGGGAAAGTAGTATCAGATGCGATGAGGATATTTTCGATATCCAACTCATCGATACCTTCTTTCATTACAAACTTTTCGATGGTGGTGAATTCATCTTTTGAGATATTGAACACATTGCCTACAGTAGAAATAATTTCCATGCGTTCAGCCACATCATTTGGATTGGCTTTTAAAATTTCAAACAGACGAACGAGTACAACTACCTTTTGCTTTTGGTTAAGTCGTTTATTAATTTTTTTGCTAGGACCCAGGATTCGAACAGAGTCGATTACAGAAACACGTTTTTGGTCTTTGAGTCCTTTTTTGTCCGTTCCACCTTTTTTGTCAATACCAGCTTTTTCATTGAACATAGCAATATATACATCAACATCATCAGAGCTAACTTGCTGTTGAAGAAAATTGTGCACATATTCTAATTCACTCTCGCCAACACCATCGCCTTGTTTGGCAATGATGGCAAAGAGCTGCATTAAAGCTTCAAGTATTTCCTTACTCATGCGTTATAAACAAAATAAAATACAAACCCAAAATATGCTTCATGTGAATACATGAAGTTACTCTACAAAATTTAATCCAAAGTTTTGGAAAAATTAATCAACTGAGTAACTAACTTGTTCAAATGGGACTTCAACAATATCGGCATATTCTTCACCTGCTTCTTCCATATCTTCATCGTCATCCGGGAAGTGCCATCTGACTAATACATCGTGACCATCATCGTGAAGGTCTTCAAGTTTAAGAAGCACATCAAGCAGCAATTTCGAAGAAGCTGTATTGAAGTATTCAAGCTTAAAATTGAAAATGGTTTTTGACAATGGTGACTTTGAGTATTCATCAAGCCATTCGAGAATGGGATCAAAAAACGCAGCAACGTCTTCTGGCAATGAACGTCCAGATATTTCAAAGATGCCATTTTCTTTATCGAGGATCACGGTTGGTGTATCATCGGTACCTTTGATTCTGATAGGATCCATAATTATAATTTGGTTAAATTTATTCTTCGTCTTTTTTTCTTGATACGGTAGATATTAATACAAAAAATGATTGTATATCATTGATTGGAAGGAAATTGAATACCAATTTCTCGCCGGTTTTACGTGCAATATCAATAAACCCGAGACCGGCACCTCCTTTTTCAGAGAGCCTGCCATCGCGTATTTGTTGTTTGTAAAGCTGCTTGAGGCCAATCTTATCCAAACTATTTATATTGTTTAGCATTTCGGTTAACTCCTCAATTTTTTCATTATTGATTACATTAGCAGTAGTCACATTATATTCTTCTTCCCCTTTACTTACCATAAAAATACCTCTTCCGTCCTTGGCATTCTCGGTACGTTCAGAGTGCTTACTAACGTTTTGCAAACATTCTACCATAACATGAAAGACTTTCTTTTGCACCGAGTTGTAATCTTCCTCGTTTGCCATATTAGATTCTGTAAGAGCCGTAAACGCCTTAGTAATCTGGTGTGTGATTTCACCTTCATATGCAAGATTCACTTTGTTCTCTTTCATCTTCAAGTAGAAGTTGTAAACGAATTCTAGCGAGTCCTGATTTCCGTTCAAATTAGCCATACGATATATGTATATGGTAAGTTAATTAATCAATTGCAAAATTATATTTCTACTCCAATTAACAAAACATCATCTATTTGTTTATTGTCACCTTTCCAATCCAAATAATCTCTTGCAAAAAAATCTGCAAATTGTTCCATATTGAAATCCGGATTTTCTTCAATAATACTTCTGATACGTATTGCCTGATACTTCCGACCGCGTGGGCCGCCTATCTGGTCAGGTAAACCATCAGAAAAAAAGAAAATTTTATCACCGGGTGTTATGTTGATCATATGGTTAATGAAATTAGGTTCCTCTTTTTCTTCGTCGGGGATGCCGCCAATTGCTTTGGAATTGCCTTTGTATTGCTTTAGCTCTCTGTCTTTGAACATATACAAGGGGCGATGCGCACCAGCATACTGGAGCTGCATCTTGGTAAAGTTTATTTTACAAAGAGCTATGTCCATACCGTCGCGCCCGTATGCTTCACCTGTGTCTTGGCGTAGGGTTTTTCTAACTCCTACGTGCAATTCATCAAGAGCTTCGCCCGCGGTTACATCTTTGTCGTGGTCAACAATGTTGTTGAGCAAAAAGTAACCAATAAGCGAAAGAAGAGCCCCGGGAACACCGTGTCCGGTACAATCAACTGCGGCTATAAAGATATCGTCATTTTTCTTAAAAAACCAAGGAAAATCACCACTAACTATATCTCTAGGACGATAATATATAAATGAATTTGGTAAATACTTCTGAATCAGACGAGTATCAGGAAGAATTGCGCTCTGAATTCTATATGCATAGTTTATACTTTCTGTAATGTTTTTATTTTTTTGTTCGATTTCGAGCTCAATTTGTTTACGCTCGGTTATATCATTGGCAACAAGTAAGATAGATTCAATTTTTTTGCCCTCACTAAATTCGGGTATTGCATTTATATGCATAATACGGTTGCCAAACCTTGCAGGGAAATCAAATTCATCATTATGCTTTTCTTCAGTTTTCAGCACTTTATCTATTGTAGTTTTCAGAAACTTACTAATAGTTAAATTAAGTCCTACTTCACTTATTTTTCGGTTGATTATATCATCTATCTGTAAACCGGTGTAGATGCGAACTATAGGATTAGCATAATAGAATGTGCCATCTGGAGAAAGTCGCATAATAAGGTCGGGTGAGTTTTCTGACAAGGCAGCCATCTGACCACTAAGGCGTTGGGCTTTTTCAGCAATTTTCCGAACGGTTATATCACGCGTATTGAACAAGATACCGTTTATTGAAGGGTCTTGTATGAGATTTCTTGCAGTAGATTCGAGCCAAATAAGTTCACCCCCGCGTTTTTCATATTCAAACTCGAATGTGATACTCTGCTCCGGATGATCCAGTAATTCGTAGAAAATCTTTTTGGTAGCCTGGTTTCCGACAATGGTATCTGTATTAAAAGCATTTTTACCAACTACTTCATCAGGGGCATATCCGAGAATGCTTTTTACAGAAGGACTTTCGTAAACAACTATGCCGTACTCATCATAAATAGAAATAACCTCTGATGCATTTTCGAGGAGCGAGTGCATTCGTTTTTGTGCATTCTCTACCTTTTGTATTTGTGCGCCCAGATTCTTGTTTGACTCTTGTAACTCATCTTGTGTGCGTCTCATCTCATCCGCATTGCGTTTGAGTGTATCTTCGTTTCGTCTGAGCTCCTCTGTCATTGTCTGAGCTTCATTCAGCAGCTGCTCAGTTCTTTTATTCGCCTTTAAGTTAAAGAGGGTCTGTCCGATGATGTCCGACAATTCGCTGAAAAAGCGAATTGTGAGTTCAGATATTTCGGGTTCAAGTGATGCTATTTCAATAATCCCCTGCAGTTTGTCATCGCCTTTAAGGGGTACAATAAGCAACGACTTCGGTTTTTTATCGCCTAAAAGGCCAGAACTTAATGATACAAAGTAATTAGGAATTTCTGTTCTGTAAATCATTTCCAGCTCAAAAGCAGCTTGTCCTATAAGCCCTTGACCAAGTGAAAATTCCTGTGTGATAAATTTCCTGCGGTTGTAAGCATAGGTTGAGAGATTCCTGATTTTTTGTTTATCTTCTTCATATATATAGAAGGCACCCTGTATCATGTTCGAATACTTTATAATCTGATAAAGGGTTTCGAATGCGAGTGTATCTATGGTGTTATATTTGCGAAGTATATCAGCTATTTGCTCTTTTCCTCGTGCTATCCAGTTTCGTTCATATTCTTTAGCGTTCGACTCCCGCAAGTTTTTATGCATAAGCAACAATGAGTTCGCAAGTTCATCTTCTACATCTACTGCTGAATCTTGAATTTGTACATCAAGGTTACCAATTGAACGTGCCAATTCAATATTGCTTTTTATTCGATTTTCAAGATCTTGAACTTCTTGCTGAAATTCGAGGTACCGAGCATTGTTTCTGCTATTTACATAATAACTTAAGAAAAAGAGTATAAATGGTGCAGTATCTACTATAAGCATTACCGGAACTTCTTGGTGTATAAAAATGATGTTGCCTATTGAAAAGAATAAATCCATTTTGGATAACTGCAGCAACCAAGCAACCATAGGAAATAAAAGCCCGAATCCAAATATAAGCACATTGAAAAAAGCAGCACCACCGTTAGGTAAGCCTTGCTGAGTTTGCTCATATGATATATTTGACTTTCTGGTCATTCGATAATATGCTTTTTCTAAAGTTTGAAAATGCTACAAATTTTGCACCTAAGATACACTAATCAGGCTAAAATTCAAAAACAGATCCATAATTTTGTTATGAATTGATTTCAACAAGCCATTTGGTGTATTGTAGTTTGAACTGCTTTATATCTAATTTTTCGGGTTCCGTGTGTATGAATATATTTAAGTTGTTGATGATCTGCTCTGCTAAGTGGTTCCAATTGCCCCATTCTTGAGTTTGACCCTTGGTGCTATTAGCCAATAGGTCAACTACTCTTTGGGCTACCATTTTATTAAATTCATGATTTTGATGATACTGTAAACCATTTTGCAAAGTTTGCAATAAAATGTTCAATACAAAAATTGAAGGGTGCATATTACTGTATATTTTCATTCGTTAACCCATCTTTCCACTTCAAATAGTCTGGATCGCTTTCATCCTGAGTATTTGAGTGCTCTGTATTTTTACTTGAAATCATGCTTTGAAGATGCCTAAGTTCTTTCTCTTTATCATTTAACTTTTGTACAAGTGTTTCATATTCTTGCATTTGCAATGTCCAAACTGCATCTGATGTTTGCCAAGCCTGATAAGTGATGTCATCAATCGTTGCTGATAGTGCTTCAGGTTTTACTTCGAGTTCAGATTGATTTGTCTCGCTTGAGGTACTACAAACAAATCCGAGCCAGATTAGTTTATATACTTGATTGAAGTTGTTGTAAATAGGAGTCAATCTACAATAAAGCATTATATGCCCGGAGCGATGGTCCATTTCCAACTCAAAATTAGCACTATGCCCGTCTGCTGCATTGCTAATATGTTCGTCAATAAGTTCAGAAAGATTTGTTGGGAAATACGCCGAGACTTGCTTTCCCAATAGTTTTTCCTCGGGCGAAGAAACAAAGTTTAAGAATGTAGGATTGCTTCTAATTATCTGCCCTTCCATATTAAGTTCCAACTTAAGCAAGAACGGGTCAATGGCATCAATAGATGATTTAAATTCAATAATTTGTTTTTCAGCTTCTTCCTGTATGGCTCGTAATTCTTCAAGATTCTGCCTCATTTCTTCCTCCTGAGAAGCAAGTTCCTCAGATTGTTTTTGCGATTCAGCCAGCAATCTGTTTGTACGTTCATTGATTTTTACCGACAAAAGTGTTGAAGCAATGGTAGAGCCAAGTCTTTCAACAAATTGTATCTGATAAGTTTCAAAAGGTAAAAAACTGGAAATTTCTATGACTCCATGTACGGTATCTTCTTTCAAGAGAGGAACTATAAGAATACTTACCGGTTTGGCATCCCCAAGTCCGGATGTGATTTCAAGATACTCTTCAGGCAATTCAGTAAGGTGAAGTGTTTCCTTTTCAAGTACCGATAAACCGATAAGCCCATCTCCTATGTCAATTCGCTTTTGCAAGAATTTTCTTCGATTGTAGGCATACGATGCAGCTAAATCCAAATGTACATCATCAGCTTTTTCATCATGCAAAATAAATATTCCTCCTTGTACTGCATTGAGATATTGCACTGTAGCACTAATAATCTGATGACCGAGTTCTTTAATATCGTTACTGTATAGCCTAAGTATCTCGTTGAAATTTGAGATACCACGTTCAATCCAGTTTCGTTGTTCATTTTCAATAAACTGGTTTTGCTGATCGGATTTTGTTTTCTTGAGGTTATCGCGCAAATTTATCAGGATCTTTCCAATTTCATCAGATTCGCCTTTTGTCGTGTATATTGCGTCGTAGTTCCCCTCTTTCAATTCCTTAGCAAATTCTGTAAGGAGGAATTGATTAAATCTGATTTTATTCAGATCTGATACCATGGTACCAATCAAATCGCTTTTTTCGGAAATTTCTTCTTGTATAAATCTTCCTTCCGCTAACTGATTTATATGGGTTCTTAATCTTTTGAGTGGTATGACCAAATCGTATATGAAGTATACCCCACCGCCGGCAGTAAGCAATATACCGAGCAGCATGAGTAGCAAGCTACGAAAAAGAGATGATTGTTCTGCCTCAGCAATTTCTATATTTCGTTTTTCAAACTGCTGGCGGAGTTGAGTATCCATGTTAATAAAAATACTCTCAATCTTTATGTATTGCACAAATGCTGAGTTATCGAGCAGGTGAATGGCCAAAGAATCGCTGACACCGCTTAGTGTAATTATTTCTTGAAGCGACTTCCTGAAAGTTTCGTACTGGAAAAAGTATTCATTGAGTAGGAGAGATTCGTCACTTGATAGGTTCTGTTTGGTATTAGCTATCAGGAGATCAATATCTTGGTATAAGGCTGAAATTCGATTTTCGCTTAGCAACATGCTCTCGGGATCATCAAACAAAATATGCTGCTTAACCTCTGAATAAAGTCGAAGCGTATTGTTTTTTAGCTGCCCAATCTGGCTCAATTTGGTATTTATATTTGCAATATCCTTATTTATCACCACTTGCTTGCTAATAGCGTTCACGGCTATCAAATAACCTAAGAATGTAAGAATTATGAACAACAGCAGATACGCTATTATCTTAATATTAAGTGTTATATCACCAAATTTCTTCATTCGAGATTTCTTATTTATCTTGCTTGTGTACCAAAATGAATACCAGTATTCAGATAGTTTGTCAAAATTACAAAATATCTTTCAAATTTAACGGTTTCATTCATTTTACAAACTTTAAGTAACATTATTCATGAAAATAAATTATACATACTTTACTATTGATGTTATTGGAATAAGGGTGAATAATGCATTTTTTTTCAACTTCGGTTTTATTCATGGTAATAAATTTGATATCCATAAAGTTGGCTTTCCCTTGTTTTAAGCGAGAAATTTCGACTACAAATTTCTTGTACTGATGCACAAATTCAGACATATGCAACGAATCATCGAGATTGTTTAATCCGAGAAGAATCCCCATATTCTTGTTTATTTCCTCTATGTGCCCTGTTTGGGCGTGAAAGCTAATAAAATAACCGCTTTCATATAGAATACTTTTCAAAACATCGTTGTAGTTTTTTATCAGATGGTCTGCCTCAATTTGTGCTGCCAAATCTTTGTTAGACTCCATAAGTATTTCTTGCTTTTCTTTCAATTCGCCTGATTGCTTATTGGCTAAAGAGAGCAAATCTCTGGTACGAAGGTTTACGTTATTGGTGGTGATTGCTGAAGCAATATTTTGAGCCAAACTTTCGAGGAATTCAATCTTAAACGCTTCTATTTCATGAAACGAAGCGAGTTCTAACACACCAAGAACAGAATTATCAAATCTGAGTGGAATAAGCAGCAGGTGCGATGGCTGGGCGTTTCCCAATCCTGAATTAATCTCTAAATAATCTGTTGGAAGATCCTGCAAATACTGAGTATTTCCTTCTATAAAAGTAATACCAATAAGTCCTTCGCCGGGCAATACTTTTTTTTGTCTGATACGTTTACGATCATATGCATACCAAGAAAGGAGTTCTAGAAAAACTTGTTCCGGATCAGAGTCATTTCTTATAAACATGCCAACTTGGTTTACGTCTAGGTACGAAATGAGTTCAGATACTAATTTGTCGGAGGTGCTTTTAAAATCTGCAGATGATAGTCTTAGTATATCGCTAAATTTTGCTAGGCCAACAGCTTGCCAGTTTCGAATATCATCTTTTACCTTTTGCATTTCACGTTCGCTAGCATATTTTGCCAAACTCTGTTTCATACGGTCAAGCGTATTTCGCATATCTGACCCATCTTCAAAGTTGACGTCAATATTGCTATGAAAATTTCCATTTCCTATTTCGTGAGCTATTTGTCTAATGGCTAAAAATCTGTCCTTTATAGCATTTGAGGAATTGTACAATTGTGCGATTTCATCTGTAGACCTTGGTACAAACATGGGTGGTATATTACCCCTGGAAATTTCTTCAAGCTCCTCATTTATTCTTATAATTGGTTTTGATATTGTTCGTCCTATTTCTAATGTAAGAAAAAATAATAGAGTTAAGCCGAAAATCCATAAAAGGAGAGTCCAAATTCGCAGAGAAATAAGGAAACTATCATATTTATCAGAAGTATACTGTATAAACTTATCAACAAGCGATGTCATTTCCCTCAGATTAGTATCGGCTTGCTCAATCACTGAATTTATCTTCATCTCAAAAGTACCTATTCGCTGATCTTTCTGGTATATATCATATTCAGAGGCTTGCATGAGTTCAAGTTTTATACGGTACACATTTTCTACAAAACTCTTGAGAGAAACCTGATGAACACTTGCAAGTTGAATGCTAAGATTATGAATAGCTGCAGTATGCGGCTCAAGATCATTACTCCACTCTGTGTTGATTAGCAATTCATCTATCATTGCAAGTATTTGCAAAATACTATTTACCTCATTCTGATATAGATAGTAAGTATTCTGAAGACTGGCTTCATTATCAGTTTTGTTGAGTTGCTTCAAATATTCAGTTTGCTTATTAAAATGAATACTAAGCAGGCTTACTTGGGTGTGCAGCTCACGAATTCGCTGCTGCGCTGAGAAATTTTCGTCAAATTTCAGAAAAAAATAGAACTCACGTCCTGTGGTAAAGATCATAGAAAGAGCCAATACCCCAAAAAGAATGAGTAACTTGTATCGTACTTTTAAAGCCCTGAATAAACTGAACATATCGAAATTGAAACTACAGATTTAAAAATGAATCAAGTGTTAAACATACAGAAAAATAAGGAATCAAACAAATACTAAATGAAAGCATAATAACTCCATTAGTTTTTTCATAAAGCCACTTCAATAATCGTAGAATCTCTACCAAATTTCAAGCCACTATAATTTATTAATATAATGATGGCTATACAAAAAATAATTTTAGTTTTTTAAAGGAAAACACTATTTTAGAGGGCTGAAGTATATCATGATTAGCTATGGTATACAAACTGAGTCAATGAATATTTGTTCAATACTAAGATTTTGATGGAAGTTACTAAGGATGAAATAGTTTTTTTTGTAAAATCCGTAAAGGAAATTTCTAATTATGACTTTACAGAGTATTCTGAAAAATCGTTTGGGCGTAGATTAGAAAAAATAAAAGGCGATCTCAATCAGACTGTTGAACAGATAATTGCCAAAATGAGGGTAAACACAGAATTTCTGGAGACTATCATTCGCGAAATAACGGTTAATACTACTGAGCTATTCAGAGACCCTCCCTTATGGCATACTATCAATGAGGAGGTACTTCCACGTCTGACAAACAAAGATGAGATTAATATATGGCATCCGGGTGTAAGCAATGGACTGGAAGCATACTCGCTCCTTATAATGCTTTCAGAAAAAGGATTGTTGGAAAGAGTAAAATCGATAGGCACAGATTTGAATCCTGAAATGCTAGACATAGCTGTAAAAGGCAAATACAGATATAAGGTAGTATCAGATTATCTGGCAAACTTCGATTTGGTTTTAAATGCCGGAAAAAATGAAAAAGACTCTTCATTTGTGCCCTATTCCAAATACTTTGATCTGGACAAAATTAAAGGCACCATCAAAATGAAATCCTTTATACAATCAAAAGTAGAATTCATGCGACATGATTTGGTTCAGGACAGAAATATTTTTGGACATGAGTTTGATCTCATCATCTGTCGCAACTTGCTTATTTATTTCACACCAAATCTTCAAAATCGTATTTTCGATTTTTTTCATCAGATCTTAAAGCCAAACGGCATACTCATTTTAGGGGCTCATGAAAGTATTTTGGGTAGTGCGATGCAGAAATACGACAAAAAAGGGGCGATATATAATAAACGATAGAAAATTTTCTACTCGGCATTTATTGGTATATATTTTGTATCCTACACACAAACCATCAGAATTTTTTCTTCGTTCTCACAACAAAGTCCAGAAGGAATAAGTCTTAGGTAAATAAAAATGTAGGTTGCAATGAAACTAATTGATAACAAATACGTAAAAACTAATACCACGAACCCATTGACTCGGGGTTATATTCGTATTTTTGTACTCCCCCACCACCCTCTGTTTTATACAATCATTTACCAATTGAAACAATTGTATTGTAACCCTATGATTTTAAAAAGATTTAAATATCATACCGCATTGTTGGTATTGTTGCTTTTTGCTCAGATCCAATTTAGTTTAGGTCAACAATCAGAACAATTTTTAATATCTTCCAGATTTGCCGATACGGATCCTGTAGCAAGTTTCACTTTATCTACTAATTCTACATGCGTAGGAGATTCTATCAAATTTACAAACACATCTAAAACTGTAGGTGGAACACCAATTCCACTAGACATACACTGGTATTTTGGCGATAATATTGATACCAGAGAACCTGAATCGTGGCATAAATACTGGACACCAGGCACTTATACAGTTTCATTGGTAGCATTTACCACAGTAGGAGGTGTCACTACCACCGATTCTGTATTTCAGCAAATCACCATAGCACCAAGGCCTGAAATCAACTTTACGCTTACCGGATTGGGCACAAATACCAACAACGATACCATATTTGCCCAAGGCGGAAGTTTGCGAATTGATGTAAATGAAAATTATCCGAACTACATTTGGACACCCAATGGTGAAACTACTTCTTCTATAACAGTTTTCAACACAGGAGTGTACTCGGTGTTTATTGTCGACAACAATGGATGTAAAGCTAAGAAATCTCAAAATGTGATTGTAAAACCTCTTGTATCAGGTGATTCTGCAACTATTATCATTTCCAACAATATACTTACCCCAAACAACGACGGGATAAACGATTTCTTGCTTATTGATAAACTAGAAGTTTACACCAATCCCATTGAAATATACATTTACAACGTATGGGGCGATTTGGTGTACTCCAACACCAATTATCAAAACGACTGGGATGCAACACTCAATGGCAAAGAGCTCGACCCTGGTACATACTACTTTGTGATAACCAGCAAAGATAAAAAAGGCAAAATTGGATATATAGATATACTGAGGTAACTCCCAAAGAACCAACATCATGAGAAGAACTATATACATATTATTGATAAATATAATATCCGTTACTGCGTTTGCACAACAATTGCAAAACGACAATCAATATCTATTAAATAAATTTGCATTATCGCCTGCATTTGCTGGTACCTCAGATAATATTGAGGTTTTTCTGGGATACCGAAATAGCTGGTTAGGTGTACCCGGAGCTCCACAAAAACAAATATTAAACGGGAATGCGCCCATCACTGGTAAAAACATGGGTTTAGGTATAAACCTGGTGAATGAAAAAACCGGCAACATAAATCATATCTATTTTTCACCAAGTTATGCATATCACCTCAAACTTTCTGAAGCCATGCTGTTACATTTTAGTCTGGCTGCTGAAATATACCGCAACCAACTTTCAAACGTAAAATCGAATACACTCGACCCCTATTTGTACAATTATCAATCTATAAGAGGCACATCATACAATGCGTCTGCTTCGGTCGATTTTCAATACAAAGCCCTGCACATTGGGCTCAGTACACCGCGCATGCTCAATACCAAAATTAACTACAATCGCGAAAATCAGGACAATGTTTTTACACTTAAAAGGCATTATCAGGCATATGCTGCTTATATGCACCCCATAAAAGCCAAATGGATGCTTGATGCATATCTGATAGCACGAAGTACCGATAACAGCCCATTTCAGTTTGAAGCAAATTTTCTGGCCAGATACGATGAAAGACTTTGGACAGGTATAGGTTACCGCAAAGGGAATTCTATTGGAATATCAGTAGGAGCTGCACTCAATAAAAAAATAGTGATGAATTATACATATGAGTTTGCTACTGCCGGCATTTCAAATTATTCGTCCGGAACCCATGAAATTTCAATCGGGTTTATGGTTCGAAAATCTAAATTGGAAAAAGCCCCTCCTACTATTTTCAGACTGGCTGAAGATGAAGAAATGCCCAAAATAGATCCAGAACTTGAAAACAAAGTAAAACTTCTTGAATCCCAGCTTGCTTCCTGCGATTGTGAATCGAAAGACGAAGTAATTGCAGCATTAGATAAACGATTGAAAAAACTGGAAGGCTCGTTGGACCAAATAGATGCTGATATGTGGGAAAAACCATTCGTAATAGATAATATAAAATTTGGTCACAATTCAGACAAGCTATTTGCTAGCTCATACCCTGAACTCAATAAACTTGCAGATAAACTAAATAAAAATCCGGATTGGCAAATTAAAATTGTGGGTTATACCGACAACCAAGGATCACCGGCATACAACAAACGATTATCAGAAAAACGAGCTATAGCAGTAAAAGAGTACATGGTACAGCAAGGAATTGAAGCTACAAGGGTAATTGCTGAAGGTTTAGGGATGGACAATCCTATTGGTGACAACAATACCAATGAGGGACGAGCTCTGAACCGAAGAATTGAAGGTTCCTTCAAAAAGAAATAAATATATGTGGCGCTATATTAGCATATTACTTATTTTATTTGCATTTCAGCCTTTCACTGTAAGCAGCCAAAGCTTAAACAAACAGTTGAACGCAGGAAGCAATGTACATCTGCAAAACGGTGTAGTATATACTTATAGCCTGGGAAAAGCATTTACTGTTGGAAATTTCACCCAAAATTCAGCTTCTCTTGTTGCTTCAAATCAGGCAATTTACGGCAATACTTTTGAAGAAAAAGAGAAACTAGAAAAGTTAGAGATTCGCATTTTTCCAAATCCGGCAACTGATTATATTCGCATTCTTTGTGGAATGAGACAATATGATATAACTTTGGTAATTATGAATTTGCAAGGACAAGTAATGCATACTGAAACCATATTTGCAAACACAAGTAATATAATGATTACATTACCCAATCAGATTGAAAACGGTAATTATTTGGTTCATTTAACCTCAGCACAAGCTGATATTCAGCAAACAATTAAATTAATTGTAACCAGATGAAAGAAAACATACATTCAATACCTGCAAAACGTGCCTTTTTGAAAAAAGGCTTACTTCTAGGAGTTTTGCTAATGTTCGGCCTCATATCCTGGGCACAGGTTCCTTCAACTATGAGTTACGAAGCTGTTGCCCGAGATGAGAAAGGATTCCCGATAGCTAACAAAGACATTGTAGTTGAGATTTCCTTGCGCACAGGCAGTTCAAATGGTCCTATTCAGTGGCAGGAAGTGCATTATGTCACCACCAATACTTTCGGTCTGTTTAGTATCGAAATAGGAGGAAGCTCGGGTATAAAAACAGAAATGAGTAGGCTTTCATCCTTTGATAAAATAGATTGGTCGAGCACCGATTTCTTTATTCAGACACGGGTAGATTTTGGTTCAGCCGTTTTTCTGAATGGTTTTCTTGAAATGGGAAGTACCAAACTGGTTTCAGTACCTTATGCTTTTGTTGCCGATACAGCGCTCAATGTACCTATTCCGGGCTTAACTCAAATATTGGGTGTAAACGAGGCTACACTCAAACAGTATGATGTGGTAAAATGGAGCGGAACTGCATGGGTTGTAGACACCATTACCCGCTCCGGCGGCACAACATCAGTAGACCTCTCAAATTATCTGACCCGCGATGGGCTAACCGACCTCACCGGGAACTGGACCATAGCCACTAGAAGTATAGCTCTAAACAATGGCAACCTATCTGTAGGAACCGGAGCCTTAACCCTTGGAAGTGGGCATTTGACTCTCAACCAGGGAAATATAAATGTATCGGAAGGTAATGTACTAGTAACCATAGGCCTTGTGAGTACACCTACCCTTCGTCTAAACTCAATAAGTCTGAATGCAGTAAGTACCGATATTTCGACAAACTTTTCAAATCAGGCCATACCTACAGCACTTGCTGTAAAAAATTATGTATTGGCCAATGCTGGTGCCAGCTACTGGAGCCTTGCTTCTGGATTCGTATTTAACACTGCAAATTTTATTGGCATTGGTACCAGCGCCCCCGAAAGCAGATTTCATGTAAGCCTTCAAAATAGCGAAGCAATGCTTGTAACTGGTTCCTTTCAGGCAACCAGTGATATTCCAAGTATGGGTGGTGGTACAAGACTTGTTTTCTATCCAATCAGGGGAGCGTTGCGCGCAGGTACTGTAGCTTCAGACCAATGGAATAACAGCAATGTAGGTTCTCACTCAGTAGCCTTCGGCAGCAATACCATTGCAGATGGGGATTTTTCTTTTGCACATGGCGAAAATAGCTCTGCATTAGGTAGCTATGCTGTAGCTTTCGGCAATTCCAATACATCATCCGGTTCAAAATCGTTTACCATCGGCAAGAGTAACACAGCAAGTGGTGCTTCATCCGCCACTTTTGGTGAAAACAATATTTCTAGCGGCACATATAGCTTAGCTTCCGGATTTGGTTCAATTGCCAGAGGTGACGCTTCTGTAACTTTGGGTGAAAGTTCAGAAACAGGTCTTTCGGCTAATGGCTCGTTAGCAGGTGGTTTCAAATCGCTTTCGTTCGCAAAATACTCTTTCGCAATTGGCGAACAATCTCAAACCAATACCACAGCTCAAGGATCATTGGCTTCAGGATTTAGCGCAAATACATACGGGCGCTATTCTTTTGCCAGTGGCGACAATGTTGCAGCAGTATCTTATGCCGAAGTTGCTTTTGGCAGATACAACACTATTTCTGGTGGTGTGGATATGCTTGGCTGGAACTCGGGTGATAGATTGTTTGTATTGGGCAATGGAACAGATGGTGCAAACCGCAAAAATGCAATCGTAGTGCTTAAAAACGGAAATATGGGAATAGGAGTGGACATTCCTACGGCTGCACTCCAAGTCTCTGGAAATATAGTTGCATCTGGCACTATTACACAAGCCTCAGATATACGTTATAAAAAAGATATAGAATCTCTTGCGCCGTATTTATCTAAAATATTAAGTCTACAACCAGTTAACTATCAGTTAAGAACCAATGAATTTCCAAACCTTCGGTTCGCCGATAAAAAACAAATTGGGCTAATAGCACAGGAAGTTGAAAAAATAATACCTGAATTGGTTGAAACGGATCCTAATGGATTTAAATCAATTGATTACGCACGTTTATCTGTTATACTCCTAAAAGCTATGCAGGAACAAAATGAGTTGATAGAAAAATTGAAGCAAGACAATACGCAACTTTCTACAAAGATAAACGCCAATGCCGGGTACACAAAAGAACTTGAGAATAGAGTTGATAAGATAGAAACCCTGCTCAACATGGCTGGTAAAAAATAATAAAAATCCGGTAAACGAATCGAAAATTCTAGCTTTCTGAAAAAAATAAACCCCCGAAGTTTTTCGGGGGTTTTATATTTTGAGCAACTATAGGTTTATACAACCTGTTTCACTTTTTCGGCAGCTTCCATGAGTGTAATGGCAGAATGTACTTTCAAACCTGAATGGTCAATGAGTTCTTTTCCCTCCTGTGCATTGGTCCCCTGAAGTCTGACAATAACAGGCACATTTATTTCTCCAATAGCTTTGTAAGCATCTACAACACCTTGGGCAACGCGATCGCAACGAACTATACCACCAAATATGTTAATGAGTATGGCTTTTACGTTAGGATCTTTCAGGATGATTCTAAAACCGGCTTCAACTGTAGTTGCATTGGCAGTGCCACCCACATCCAAAAAGTTAGCAGGTTCACCTCCGGAAAGTTTTATGATATCCATGGTAGCCATAGCAAGACCCGCGCCATTAACCATGCAACCTACATTGCCATCTAATTTCACAAAGTTGAGATTAAACTTACCCGCTTCAATTTCAGTAGGATCTTCTTCATTTAAATCACGCATATCCGCATAATCTGCATGGCGAAAAAGCGCATTATCATCTATACTAACTTTGGCATCTACAGCCAAAATTCTATCATCAGAGGTTTTTAATACCGGATTAATTTCAAACAGGGCTGCATCAGTATGCACATAAGCATTGTATAACGATGCTACAAAAGAAGTCATTTCTTTAAAAGCTTTTCCGCTCAATCCCAGATTGAATGCAATACGTCTTGCTTGAAAACCTTGAAGTCCTGCAGAAGGATCTACTTCTTCTTTGAATATAAGATGTGGTGTTTCTTCAGCTACTTTCTCAATATCCATACCACCCTGCGGCGAATACATAATAGTATTTCTGCCACGAGCACGGTCTAGCAATACACTCATATAATATTCCTTGGTTTCAGATACACCCGGATAATATACATCCTGAGCAATAAGTATTTTATGTACTTTTTTACCCTCGGGGCCTGTTTGAGGTGTAATAAGCTGCATGCCAATAATTTTCTCAGATATGTTTTTGACATCATCCAAACTTTTAGCAAGCTTTACACCGCCGCCTTTACCACGTCCACCAGCATGTATTTGAGCTTTAACAACCCACCATCCGGTACCGGTTTGCTGCTGCAAAAGATTAGCTGCTTCTACCGCTTCTTCCGGTGTATTTGCTACAATGCCCTCCTGCACTGCTACACCATATTTTTTTAATATGGATTTGCCTTGATATTCATGAAGATTCATTCCGCTTTTATTTTAAATTTTGTTTCAAATTTAATCTTTAAAACCGAATATGCAAACATCAATCGATGTAGAATTAGTATTTCAGACTTTATCAAAAATAACTCAGAGAAAAGTTACATTTGCAATAGTCCAAATACAAAATGAAAAGGTTATGTAATATGAAAAAATTATCGATCGACGACCTAAAACGAATAAGTAAAGAGGAATTTAAGCATGCTGATAAGACTGGATTAATCCTAATACTGGACAATGTAAGAAGTCTCAACAACATAGGCTCAGTATTTCGAACATCAGATGCATTCAGAATAGAAAGCATTTATTTATGTGGTATCACAGCGACTCCCCCTAACAATGAAATACATAAAACAGCACTTGGCGCAACCGAAACTGTGCATTGGGAATATTTCGATAAAACTGAAGATGCAGTAGGAAAAGCACGAATGATGGGATATAAAATAATTGGTATTGAACAAGTAGCAGGCAGCACCTATCTTGATGAATTTATACCAACACCAAACGTCAAATATGCACTCATTTTTGGCCATGAAATAAAAGGGGTTCAGCAGCAAGTAATAAACATATGCGATACAGTGATAGAAATTCCTCAATTCGGAACTAAACACTCATTCAATATTTCGGTGAGTGCAGGTATAGTGATATGGGATATATACACCAAGATGATGAAAATAAAAAAGGGGGATTGAAAGTCCCCCTTTTGTTTGTAAAGTAAATATTTGTTACTGGAACAAAGCTTTAAAATCAGGAAGTTCGAACAATAAACGGAATTCCATATCATTTTTAGCATAGTTTTTCCATTTCTCGTCTTTGCTTATAGCAGTGCGAAGATTTGTGTATACAACATCCACTTCGTTTTGGCGAGCACCAATAACTGCGCGGAGGTAATAAACAGCAGCATCTTTTTTAGTTTTTTCAACTTCAGCTATGGTCGAAGCAGCAGCAGCAGCATCACCACTCATAAGTTGAGCCAATGCAGCATTGAAAGATTTGATACCACCAAAGTTAGAAACAGCTTCATTGTATTCGGCTTTCATAATCTGGAGAGTACCAAGATTTTGGTTAACTTCTATTGAATTTTCACCAGCACCTTTAGCAGATTTGAAATAGTCATAAGCTTTGTTATAATCTTTCTCACCCATAGCAATCACGCCAAGATTGTTTAGAACGCTACCTGTATTAGGTTGCATTTCATTAGCTTTTAAAAGATTAGTTTTTGCGGCGGCAAAGTCTGCTTTCTCAATGTACAAATTACCAAGATTGTTGTAAGCTTTCCAATCTGATGGATATTTAGAAATATAGGTATTATATATAGCTATTTTATCTTCTGTATTTGCAGCATTTTGACCAGCAAAGAAAAGCTCAGCTTGAGAAAGTGCATCAGGGTTTGATTTGGCGAAAGAAATAACCTCATCAGAGGTAAACGCTTTGGCTTCGTACTTGATGTTCAGTTTAGATCTGCGCAGTACTGGAAGAATAGCTGTTTTCAATTCAGTATACGCTTCAGACATGTTTTTTATTTCGCGTTCGCGAACTATAGGATCTGAATACATAGAAAGTACGCGACGTATAAGTTCTTTATCTCTGATGTTCGATTTGTCGAGCTCAGTTTGGAAACCTGCCCAGTCTTCAGCTGTTTCAGTTTTAGTAATCTTGTCTTTATATCCTTCGATTTTATTTTTCTTGAATTGTCCATCAACAAAATCAGAAGCTGATTTACCTCTGTTTTTAGACAAACCATCGTTGAGTTCATAAGGGCCATCAGGCGATGCGTAGCTTGATATTTCAATATTCTGTAAAACCAAATTTGCATCTTTAGCCATCAATACAGAAGCTAGCAAACTTTTAAGGTCTTCTTGTTTTGTTTCTTCGGTACGAACGTTAGATTGTTGAAGTGCATACTGAATATCAGCAGAGTAAACTTTTGTAGAAGTACCAGGAAGCATAGATGAAAAACTCATGGTTTTACCAAAACCACCAATACCATTGTCAACCATCATTCCATCTTTTACCAATAAAGGGGTTGTAACAACACCATCGGCCAATTTGCCGAATTTTCCGGCAGGAACGTCAACACTTTTATCAGCAGATGAAGCTCTTACAGAAACCTCAAGGCGTGATATACGCATTGCATCCACATAACTGAGTGTGTCGTTGTAAGTATAGCTGCCACCGGTAGCAAAAGGGATAACTTTGTTGTTGTCAGTAACTGACTCACCTTGAAGGGTAAAAGGTTTTAATTCCTTTTCTCCACCTTCCCAGCGAAGCACAGGTCGCACAACAAGTACAGCCTTTTTATCGAAATACGCTGCAGGAAATCTCACATTGATTTGCACTGCTACCCTGTCGGCATGCAATTGAAGTGGTGATGGGTTCACACTCCAAGTCACGGGAACAGGCTCTTTGGCCATTTTGTCTAATCCACCGCAACTTATCAAAACGGTCGAAGCCATCAAGAAAGTAACTAAGTAGGTAACGATTATTCTTCTCATAATTGAAATTAATTATATTACAGATTATTCTTACATTGCGTTGCAAAGCTAACAATGTTTTTGTTATTAGCAAATGTATATTGCATTTTCACTTCAAATGTACGTCTTTTTCAATCCAATCTAAATAGTTTTATTACTTTATTCCAATAAAATTCGGTTAATTCCTTCATTAAATTTAGTATTAAATATTATATACTCAATCTCTTCATAATCAGACGAATTCTTTACAAAATCTCTTTTAGTCACGTCTATAATTACGGTTTTCTGATGTGGGTGTTCCTTAAAATACTCGAAGTAGCTCTTTTGCAAATTCACAAGGTACTCCTTTGATATGTTCCTCTCATAATCTCTCCCCCTATTGCTTATGTTATGTAACAACCTATCAGGTTCCTGATACAAATATACCATCAAATCTGGGGTCGGCATGCTACTGTAAAACATGTTAAATATCCTCCGATATAGCAGGAAGTCGTCTTCATTGAGGGTAATTTTAGCAAAAACCAGGGATTTAAGTAGATGATAATCAGCAACAGAGAATTTTTTAAACACATCTTGATTAAGCAATGTTGCCAGTTGTTGCTGTCTATCCAACAAGAAAGACAATTCGAGATGGAATGCAAATTTAGTAGGTTCTGAGTAAAATTTTTCCAAATATGGATTATCGTCAAACTGCTCGAGTATAAGCCGAGCGTCATTCTTTTCGGCCATACGGGTTGCAAGTGATGTTTTTCCGGCCCCTATGCCTCCCTCAATGGCTATATAATTATATTTCATTTACTTACATATATATAGTACAATACTGTTTCACCTGATGATTTGGTAACAAAAATAGAATTTATGCTATGAATGCCAAACAATAATACAAAATGTCATGCCTAGCATTTGAGAGAAACTTGTAAACAAAATCCCCCCAAATAGCTCACACTAAATGGGGGGGACACAATAATATAGTAAGATTTCCTTATTTATTTTCTGCTTTATAAATAGGTTGGATGCCAAGATTATAAAATGCGAAAGAATACATATCAGCTGCTTCTTCTATCACTTTGGCAGTAGGTTTTCCGGCGCCATGCCCACCCATAGTTTCTATTCGTATAAGCATAGGATTTAGTCCTTTGTACTTTTCTTGCAGAGTAGCTATGTACTTGAACGAATGCGCAGGAACTACGCGATCGTCGTGATCGCCAGTAGTGACCAGTATGGCTGGATATTTCTTGTAACCATCAATATTGTGAAGCGGAGAGTATTTGAACAGATAGTTAAACTGCTCTTCGTTTTGGCTGGTACCATAGTCTGTAGCCCAGGCCCAACCGATAGTAAATTTGTGGTATCTGAGCATATCTAAAACCCCTACAGCAGGAATAGCCACACCAAAAAGTTCAGGACGTTGGTTTGTAACTGCACCTACTAGCAGGCCACCATTAGAACCTCCATGAACGGCAATATTTCCGGCGGATGTATATTCTTGCATTATCAAGTATTCAGCTGCCCCAATGAAGTCATCAAATACATTTTGTTTCTGGAGTATTGTACCCGCTTCGTGCCACTTCTCGCCATACTCACCACCACCTCTTATGTTAGGCATGGCAAAAATACCGCCATTTTCGAGCCAAACCAAACGTGATACCGAAAATGAAGGGGTAAGACTGATGTTGAAGCCACCATAACCATAGAGCCAAACCGGATTTTTACCATTGAGTTTTAAGCCCTTTTTGTATACCAGAAACATTGGAATCTGTGTACCGTCTTTACTTGGGTAAAACACCTGAGTAGTCTCATATTCAGTAAAATTAAAATCAATTTTAGGTTGTTTGTACACTTCAGATGTTCCTTTCTCGAAATCGTATTTAAAAATGACGGAAGGCACAGTGAATGAAGAGAATGAATAGAATCCAAAATTCTCATCTTTATTTACTGATATTCCACCTACAGTGCCAATTCCGGGCAGCTCAAGTGACTTGAGGAATTTACCGTCCAGATCCAAAATTTCAACATAACTTTTGGCATCCTTCAGATACGATAGGAAAATAAGCTTTTGGCTAACAGACACATCGGTTAGTACATACTCTTTTTGGGCTACAAAATCTGTCCAATTGGCTTCACCCGGGTTTTTAGGATCTATGGCAACCAACTTGTACATGGGTGCTTTATGATTGGTGAGTACAATCAATTTACCATTCAGATGGTCAATAACCTGATAGTCTGAATCAAAGCCTTTGGCTACTTGAATAAACTCCGATTTCGGATCGTTTAAATCTTTGATTCTAAAATTGTTGCCTGAAGTAGATTCAGATTCACTTACTATGAGATATGATTTGTCTTGAGTGACACCAGCACTATAAAAACGTTGTACATCACCATCAGGCTGAAATACTAGCACATCTTTATCTTGTGAAGTACCAATTTTGTGGTAATATATTTTTTGTGCTGAATTTTTCTCAGAGAGGGCACTTGCTTTTGGTTCTTCGTATCGACTATAGTAGAAACCATCGTTGTACCAAGACATTCCAGAGAATTTGACCCATTTCAGATTGTCAGTAGTATCTTTACCTGAAGCAATATTTTTTACGAATATTTCATTCCAGTCAGATCCGCCTTTAGAAATGCTGTATGCCAGATATTTCCCGTCTTCCGAAACGGAATATCCTGTGAGGGCAGAAGTACCATCTGCCGCCAAAGCATTAGGGTCTAGCAAAACTTTTCCTTTCTGATCCAAATTATCGGTAACATAAAGCACTGACTGATTTTTGAGTCCATCGTTGTAAGAATAAAAATATTTTCCGGCTTTGCGATAAGGAGCCGAAAATCTTTCAAAATTCCACATTTTAGTAATACGTTCGGCAACAAGATCTCGATAAGGTATTTGTTTTAAATATCCAAAAGTAGCCTCGTTTTGTTGTTTCACCCAATCTTTTGTTTGTTCAGAAAGATCGTCTTCGAGCCACCTGTAAGGGTCAGCAACTTGTACACCAAAATAGGTATCTATTGTGTCTGTTTTTTGGGTAACCGGATATGTTACCGGTATATATACCTTTTCTGTCTGCATATTACATGAAAGCAAATTGAAAGTTGCTATTACAATTAAAAGGTTCCATTTATTCATTTGAGTTACGTATTTTATATGATTAGTTTACTTTTTTCTTGTTGCTTATCTCGCAAATACCCCCAGAACCTGCCCGCTCCCAAAAACAAAACGGATAATATAATAATGGGCTGCAATATCCATCCCTCGAAATAAAAATAGCCAATAATAAAGCCTAACATGCCTCCAGCAATCATACCGGCAAAAGTGCCATTAGCTAAGTAGTAGTTCGGTTTACGGTAACCATGATGTCTCATGATATGCTTTTCTATGTTGAAAAAAGCAAGTTCATATTTTTTCCTGCCTGAAATACTGCCTTGCATCATATCCGGCAATTCCTCACAGATTTCATCGAGCCTCAACATATTGTCTTGGCAAACATTACATGTATTTTTTAAATTTTCGCTAATATTTGCCATACTTTTAAGTTGAGGCAAATGATAAAAGGCTATATCTTTGGGGTGGATTTTTGAAATTTGGTTATCTATTTTGCTATTAAACACAATAGACCATTTGTTTATGACCATATGGATTGAAAGTTAAACATTGCGAAAATAATGAATACTTTGCAAAGTGAGGTCAATAATAGTGAAATAAAAATTGAATTGGAAGTTAGGATAAATAAAAATATATAACCTGCATTCAAAAAGTAAAGTATAACGGCATATTTTTTGCGGATTTTATAAAAAATGTATAACCATGAACAAATTAGTTAAGCTATTCATTTTAATAAATTACCTGGTGGTATTCGGATTGTGGGGAGGAGTGAATACATCACATTCTCAAGAAGATGACGAATTAGAACCCGGTATGAAACCAGAAAAAATGTTTTGGTTTTTCATCAATGTTCAAGTGAAAAAAAACAAGCAGACTGAGTCAAATGAATACATTGTAAAACCTTCTGGCAGTGGCGTCTACCTAGGGAATGAGGATCAGTTTAGAAAAGATTTGTGGGGACAACGCAC
>JAIFMY010000075.1 GCA_020048155.1 Bacteroidota bacterium | reverse complement strand
ACCCAAACATTTTTAACCATCTAAACTAAAAATATCAAAAACCAGTTTCTTTGATGAGGATTTTAGTTTTGTGAATAATTCGGGTTAAGCCGAGGCGCGCCTCAGTTTCATAAATCGTTTCAGGCAGTGCCACACATACCCTACTCAGGGCAATAGCTTGTTAGAAAAACCTTTTTAATTGAGAAGGGAAAATTGAGAATTGAGTTTTTAATTGATAAGGGATAAGGCTAGTTTAAAAGGATAAGATATGATTGTTGTGTTTGCCCTGACGGGGCACAAGCATTAGCATAGGGCATCGCCCTATGAATTTATTGGGCTTAATTTTTTGGCACTTTTTGATCAAGCAAAAAATACGAGAAGATAACTCACAATACTAGATTGCGGGCAACCATATGCGACCCCCACCCCTGCCAGACCGGCAAATGCTTGCATGATGATGAGCGTAGCTTGGAATTTATCCAGTGCATAGAATACCATAGTCATAGTTCCGTCGGTAGCCGTGGGTGGAAACCCACGGAAATAGATCAAAACCAATTATTAATCTCATCGGGATGATCCGTCAATACACAAAAAAAATTGACGGATCACCGCTATGCGATTCTAGAGGTTATGTATCCCTTCCTCCTTGCGGTGGCTGAGCCTGTGGAAGCCCCATGCACGGCTACCAACAGATCACCGCAATGCGGTTTATCCACCGCCTGGCATGTTCGGAATACCACATCTGCGATCATAATTCATTTCGTATACATGTGCTTTTTAGCATCTACACAGATATGGACAACAAAATTAGAACTTATAAATGGATGTAATCAGAAAACGGGTATTGTTTACAGGTTCAATTCCCGATATATTGATTGTGCCGTTGGTGGTATCAAATACTCCATATTGTGCCAAGGTATATTCAACCTCTGAGCCAATGGTAAGTTTACCAGATTTGAAGCCCACACGTGGCGCAATACGAAAAGCGTAATCAATATTATTCCCCTGAAAACCGTTTACATAATTAGCTGCCTCGCCATATCCTGCATTTTGGGTATATCCTGCAAAAATGCCCAATTCCGTCTTTTCAGATATATCTCCCATCAGCTCACTCCACACAGACAAAGTTTGGTTTGAAATAAAATCTCCATCGGCATCAACAGCATATCCGCTCAGTTGGAGCACATCAGACATATTTTGACCATACACTGCCTCGGCTTTCCAAGTAAGTACTCCAAATTTAGCAGAAACAAAACCAATAAATGAAACAGAATTAACATTTCCGTTACCAAACGCAGCATTATTGGTGGTATTCTGAGCAGTTTTGTAATTGAATCCCAATCCTGCCAGTATACGTTCTTTGTTGCCAACATGCAATTGTGCATGCCATTGGGGTATGGTCGCCCTTTGTATACTAACGCCTCGTGTAGTAAAATCGCGTTCGGTATAGGCAGCAATCATGAATCTGATAGTTCCTTTCGTAGTAAAACGTACTTGCGGATTGCGTGCAAAAGGCTGAAATGGCACACCTGTATTAAATGAATAGACGCCTGGAATAACTTCTGCTACAAAAAATGGATTCCAGAATTGCCCCATGAGTATCTCGAAGTAATTGTTCGAAATTTTGGTAATGGCATGTCTGAGTCTTCCAAAAAAATCGGGCCCGGTTATGTTCGCCGACAACCTGGTTTGTACAGAAAGAATATTAAAATTGGGGTTGTCGTTTACATCCTCACCATTGGTAATGCTCTCGGGCAAAGGTAAAATCATAAAATGCCCCTCACGTGCATTTAAAGTTTGTCTGGTATCAAACATATAATCGGTTTTGGCAAAACCCGACCATTTGATGCCATAATTCGTATCCTCTTGCGCTTTTCCAACCATCAAGGATGCAATGAATAATGCCAACATCAAAACATAAACTTTTTTCATGTGTTTCTGTTATTGTAGATTAAAAATGATTTTGCAAAGTTAAAGTGAGAATCTATTGAAACACGGAATAAAAATCAGGTTTTGCTGATAACATTTATATCAATTATCTCAAAATTACATTTGCCATCAAGCCGAGATGGTTCCGCGGTACCAAGTATTTCATGAGCTCAGCTTCATTTTCATAAAACCCCAAAGACTTTGCTTCATACCTAAAACTCTGGTTGGGGCCTGTTGGAATACATACATCGCCGGCGAAGCCTATGTTGAAATCGTTGCATTTACTATTACTTGCTCAATTATTGTTTTGGTACACAAAGCATATGCCTTTAAAGCAAGTTTTCCGAAAGTCGTAACCTTTGGGAGAGCAAATATACAAATAGCTACCATGTATGAGTTCATCAAATGACCTCAGCACGATAAAATGATTCTGCTATATGCACCATTTTATGGCATCAGATAAACTGTCGAAATATTTATCCTCATATGTTTTATGCACATTCTCATCGAAAAATTGTTCTACACTCATTTGAGCTATGATTTCAGAGCTATACACATGCGCAAATTTCTCCACATCAGAACTATTGACTGCAGACAGAATGCTTTTATTCAATTCTTCCTGAATTTCTGGTGCCAAAGGAAACTTGAAATCAGTATCCGCGCCAATAATAAACCTTACTTTCCGCTGAAGTACCTCTCCTAAAATTCGTTTTGCTCTTACCATAAGGTCGTCCAATGTCATTTCGGCAGTGCTCTCTTTCCAAGTGTAAATTAAAATAGATTTCTCAACGTCGGATTCAATAGTAAGGAAATGATCCTCGTATACATGTATCATAATCTGCTTATTAACTGTTTAATATCATATAATTGCATACAAATGCTAGGTAAATTTACATAAATTAGTAATAAGTTGTAATTTAATCATCTAAAAATACAAACGAATAATCTAAAGCCAAGCTACATCGCCGGTATTGAAGGGCTATTTGCCTATGCATATCTTTCTTTGTATTATATTTTGATATCATTTAACACATGGCAGGATATAGGCAATGTATAATTCGTGCTACCTTTGAACATATATAAATATACACATTATTCACCCGTAATATTTGAATATCCTATGAGTTTCGATTTGAAAGCTAAAGACTGGGACCTGGACCCAAGCAAGGTAGAACGCGCACAACTGATGGCAGAGCGCATACAAGCACTTGTAAGCATTCCACCGCAGGCGATGGCGCTGGAGTTTGGTTGTGGTACAGGGTTGGTGAGTTTCTGCATGTACCAGGCATTTGGCAGCATACACATGGCCGATACCTCCGCGGGTATGCTTGAGGTACTCAGCCAAAAAATAGCGAACCACGGAATTACGCACATGCACCCCGTGCAGATAGACCTTACCAGCGAGAAGATGCAAGTGCAGGATTTCGATATGATATATACCATGCTCACCATGCACCATGTATACGAGCTCGAGAAGGCAATGCAGGAATTTGCAACCATGCTGAAACCGGGTGGCAAACTCTGCATAGCCGACTTGGTGACCGAAGATGGTACGTTTCATTCATCGGATATGCATTTCGACGGACACTTGGGTTTCTCTCGCGAGCAGGTGGAGCAGCTATACACACAAGCCGGCTTGCAGATAGAGCACTACGAGGTGTTTCATACCATCAGCCGCACCCACGGCACCACCACCCAGCATTACCCTTTGTTTTTGGTAATAGGGTCGAAATAGAAGGAGGAATATACACCTCGCCCTAGACCATTTAGTAGGTGACTTGGAGTCACCTACTAAATTATCATACACGCAGCCCTACTGGCACCCCTCTGGCAGAGAAGAATATACACCACGATAGCCCAGAAGCGTCTCAATTCCCCACCTATGGAGGGGTGGCTGCAAGCCGGGGCGGTTTTGGCCTATTACTGAAACGGCAACGTTGAGATTAATAATTGGTATTGCTATTTTACCACGAGGGTAACTGAGCCAGTCGAAGCCCCACCCACGGCTACCATCGGATCATGCTTACGGCACACAATGAATCAGGAGGTACAATTGCTAAGCATCCTATTCATATATCCCATCAAAAAAATTGGTCTTTTTGATGATCCTTCTATATTTGCATAACTTTTCCTACATGATAAAAAAAGATAATATGATAAAAATCGGCATATTAAAAGAATCGGCCAACGAAAGCAGGGTTTCAGCGTTGCCCGAATTGGTTGGAGCTTTTCAGAAACTGAATGCAGAAGTATGGGTGGAAGCAAATGCCGGTAATTTGGCATTTATGTCCGACAAACAATATACAGATCAAGGTGCACAAATAGTATCTCGCAATCAAATTTTAGAGAATGCTGATGTATTGTTTGTGATCAATCCTCCAGATTTTGATGACTTAAAGAAAATACCAGCGGGGCGCATTTTGGTATCGGCCATGCAACCGCTCATCAACAAAGAGTTGGTGTTGTACCTCAAGGATACCAAAATTACATCTTTTAGCATGGACACTATACCTCGCATTACCCGCGCACAGGACAAGGATATACTTTCGAGTATGGCTACCATAGCCGGCTACAAAGCCGTATTGGATGCCGCCATGCATTTACCTCAGTTTTTTTCCATGTTCATGACAGCCGCAGGTACCATAAAACCTGCTAAAGTATTGGTATTAGGTGCCGGAGTTGCCGGATTACAAGCCATAGCTACTGCCAAACGATTGGGTGCACAAGTAGAGGCGTTCGATGTTCGTGCCGAGGTAAAAGAGCAAGTAGAAAGCCTGGGAGCCAAATTTGTGATGGTAGAAGGTGCCAAAGAAGATAAGAATGCCGGCGGATATGCCATTGAGCAATCTGATGAATATAAGCGTAAACAACAAGAACTGGTGCAAGAAAAATCTGCTCAAGCCAATGTGGTTATCACTACCGCCCAGATTCCCGGAAGAAAAGCCCCCATTCTGGTAACAGCTCAGACTGTAAGCAAAATGAAACCAGGTTCTGTGATTGTGGATTTGGCAGCATCAAGTGGCGGAAATTGTGAGCTTACTTTAAATAATGAAGTAGTGCAAAAACACGGGGTTACTATTATTGGTAAAACGGATTATCCTGCAACTATGCCCTTGCATGCCAGCCAGATGTATGGCAAGAACCTTTACAATTTCTTCAAACTGCTCGTCAACAAAGACGGACAACTCTATTACGACTGGGCAGATGAGATTGTAAAACAGACCTGCATCACTTTCGATGGTCAATTGATGAATGATCGCATAAAATCTATGTATAATCTTTAAAACGTGAAGATAATGATTCAGTTATTAGAATTCTTTTTTATTTATCGTCAAGAAATATTTGTCATAGTGCTTGCTGTATTCTTGGGCTTCGAGGTCATTGCACACGTACCCTCAGTATTGCATACTCCCCTTATGTCGGGTGCCAATGCCATCAGCGGAGTGGTTATCATAGGTGCTATTATTTTTGCCGGATTGGCACAAAGTTGGCAAGACATACTCATAGGCAGCTTAGCAGTATTTATGGCTACACTCAACGTTGTTGGAGGTTTTGCCGTTACGGATAGAATGCTGGAAATGTTCAAAAAGAAAAAAACTGAAAAGCGATGAATGAGATAATTACCATCACCCAAAATATTCAATTTACTGCCGTGCAAGCGATTTTAGAAATTAGCTATTTGCTCTCGGCCATATTTTTTGTTATTGGTCTTAAAAAACTAAGCCATCCTGAAACTGCCAGAAATGGGAATTTATGGGCTGCTGTGGGCATGCTGCTAGCAACATTGGCAACACTAATACTTTACCGCGATGCTCAGGGAAATGCCATTTCCAATTGGATTCCTATGCTATTGAGCCTGGCTGCAGCTTCTTTCATTGGATACTATATAAGCATGAAAGTAAAAATGACTGCTATGCCTCAATTGGTGTCATTCTTCAATGCTACTGGAGGTGCTGCTTCTGCAGTTATTTCTTTTATGGAATTTGGAGCCATACCTGCAACCAGTTACGGACTTGCCTTGGTATCTCTTTTGGGAGTTTTTATAGGAGGTATTTCTTTTACAGGAAGTATGGCAGCTTATGGCAAACTGGATGGGAAACTGGGTGACTATAAATCTGCTTCACTCAAGTATGTCAATATTTTGATGTTGCTGGGTATTTTGGCACTCATCATTTATATGGTTGTAGGTGGAGATAGTAGTTTGAATCATACAATGCTTTATGTGGTATTGGCGGTTTCGCTTGTGTATGGTGTTACTTTTGTAATGCCAATAGGCGGCGCAGATATGCCTGTAGTTATATCACTCCTCAATTCATTTACGGGTATTGCCGCAGCTATGACTGGCTTTTTGTACAGCAACAATGCCATGCTTTTAGGCGGCATATTAGTGGGGGCAGCAGGTACCATTCTTACCATACTTATGTGCAATGCCATGAATAGATCTTTGCTGAATGTAATCATTGGTGGCTTTGGTGGTTCTTCAGCAGAAACCACTGAAGACGGCGGTGTTGTAAAAGAAATTAATATGTCGGATACTGCTATCCTGCTGGCCTATTCCAATAGTGTGGTGATAGTTCCTGGTTACGGACTTGCTGTATCGCAGGCACAACATGCAGTACACGAGCTCGACAAACTGTTGGATAAGCGAGGCGTACAGGTGAAATACGCCATTCACCCCGTAGCCGGCCGAATGCCTGGGCATATGAATGTGTTGCTTGCCGAATCTGATGTACCTTATAACCAGTTGGTAGAAATGGATGATATAAATCCGGAAATGGAAAATACTGATGTAACCATAGTGATAGGTGCCAATGATGTGGTAAATCCGGCTGCTTTAACAAACCCTGCAAGTCCCATTTATGGAATGCCCATCATAGAAGCCCATAAATCTAAAAATATCATTGTGATGAAACGTGGTGCAGGTAAAGGGTATGCAGGGATCGAAAATCCACTCTTCGGACATGACAGAACCCGTATGCTGTATGGCAATGCAAAGGATACTTTACAAAAACTTATTGAGGAGATTAAAAGCTTATGAAATATATTTTATACACATACAGCAAGAGCAACCCAATTTCTAAGAAAATAAAAGTTAAAGGAAATACCTTGGGCCTGCCAAAAGCTTGCTCGTATTTCATTTACCTTGAGATCTATCCTGCACGATGAAAAGTAAAGGGGTGACTTGGAGTCAACCCTTTACTTGTTCCTACACCGCACACAGAGCATAGCCAAACGAGAACGCCCCATATTCAAAAGGCGTACTACCCTATCAATACCAAAATCAACGTTATAAATGCAGGCAAAGCTTGTATATAAATAATTTTTTTGCTTGCTGTAAAGCCGCCATACAAACCAGCAATTACAATACAAATTAGAAAAAAGAGAGCAATGTTTGGAGACCAATTCAAATCCCGAATAAATAAACTCCAAATAAGACCTGCCGCCAGAAATCCATTATAAAGTCCCTGATTGGCCGCAAGTGTTTTTGTTGGGGCAAAAAGTTCAGGTTTCAAGGCACCTTTGAATGCCTTTTTCCCTTTTGTTTCCCAAGCAAACATTTCGATGTATAAAAAATACAGGTGCTCAAAGGCAACAATGGCAATAGCTATTTTAACATAAAGTTCCATATAGTTTATTATTAAGTTATTCATTAGTTGACTCAACTAAGATAGTTTTTTTTGAATAAAAATCGATTGATTATTTAGGTGATACAACTTTTATATTTTCCAAAGAAAATGCAAGAATGGTAGAACACAAAACGGCAGTTAATCAATTCATTTCTCATGGAAATCGAAAAAAAAAACCAATTGAGCCTGAGCAGACCTGCAAGGTTTTGGTGAACAATTCTCCAATCTCCATTCTCAATTATTTTATTTTTTCAAAACCTTCTATTATCTTCGTACATCTACCAAATGCGAAAAAATGTACCAACATGCCACTCAAAGGTTTTATATTTTATGCACAAGGCGATGAATCGTATAAAAACGAATTGCTCAAGCAACTAAAGCCCCTGCAGTTACAAGGCATATTCGCAGCATGGCATGACAGGCAAATAAAGGCAGGTCTATGGCAAGCACAGATAGAAACTGCAATGCAGGAAGCAGATGTATTTCTGTTTGTAGTATCCCCAAATTTTCTGGCATCGGACTATATCGCAAGCAAAGAAATTATATACGCTTACAAACGATTCAAAGAGCAAAAAGCAGTCATATTTCCTATACTAGCGGATAGTTGTGAGTGGCAGGATATGCCCCTTAGTTATACCGAAAAGCGAATGCATCCTACATTAGGCGAAAAGTACATTTGGTTGGGAACATTGCAAGCATTTCCTGCAGACGCAAAGCCCATCAGCAATTGGACTAACCCCAACGACGCTTACCTGAACGTAGTTAATGCACTGAAAAACTACATCACACAAGGGGGTATCAAGAATGAAACCCATCATCATCAATCAGATTCTTACGAATTGAGTTCTGAAGAAAAGCAGCATCTCGATGAAGCTAATGCTGAATACGAAGCATCAGTAGGTAAAAACATACCCGAAGAAGAAGTGATGAATGCAATAAAAGAAGCCCTGAAAAATGGAATACAGCCTTGAGTACCGAATAGAATTCCTGCCACGTGCCAAGCAATCTGTTTCTGATTTCATTTACCGGTACTATGGCGCTTATCAAGCGTAACCCCAAACTTTTTGGTATGGTATATAAGCAAATACACCGGGCTGTGAAAACGGATTACCCATACAATATTTATTTCCGTATAGACGATGCCATTAAACTCGTTACCATCATAGCAGTCTTGCACCAGCACCAAAAACCCGAGAGTTGGAAAGATACAGAATAAGTTATTAGATTATGAAGATTGATAGCGTTTAAGAGGATTTTATAAGCGATGGCGATATTAAAAACGAAATCAATCTTTTCAATACTTCAAATTATCCCTGTTCGGCGCTAGCTTCATCCTGCACTATGATAATACGTACTTTGAGATTTATCCCAAGCATTGGCAAACTATTCTCATGATGAATCACTAGGTGCCCAATAAAGCGTAACTAGAGAGGCACTGCTAGTTTGAAAACACGAAAAGCGTTTTTATTGGGCTTGATTTTTTTCTCCTAGGGCGTTGCCCCAGGCTAGCGCTTTTGCCCCGTCAGGGCAAATTTGCTCGATTTCTTAATAATATTTATCAAGCAAAAAGTACAAGGAGATTCCTACCAAATATACAAATGCGAAAAACTAACCTTGCCAGCCTGACAAAGGCATGCGGGGTAACAGACCTACTTTGGGATTTATCCCGAGCATACCGCAAAAAAGCTTAGATGAAAGGCGCGCCCACTGATGCCAACGGCATCACATGCATATAGCACAAGTTTACATGCGTGCGTTTTCGACCCCGCATGGGGTCGCAGATTTCTTTGGTTCTGCTTTTCTATAAACCTGACATCCCGCCGGGATGTATAATTGGAATTTCGTTTTTACCGTGGGTTACCACCAACGGCTACCATCGGACCATGCTTAAGGCAAACTATTCTCATGATGAATCACGAGGTACAATAGATCTACAAACATCCAAAAAGTACATTTATGTCCACTTTTTGTCCACCCCATATTTTATGTATATAGCATCAGGTTGCGTAGCTTTGTACCAATACAATTTCACAGAAATATTTTCATGCAAAACGCCAGCATCAAAGCATTTCGGAAGTTTGAAAGTTAAACAATCAAGTTAAACCTAAATATTATTTAAAGATGAAAAGAGTCATATTGTTCACTCTGCTGCTATCAGCAACCATTACATTCACCAAAGCACAATCTGCCGACACCCTGAAGCCGGTATACACCTATATGTGGATAAATCCGGGTATTGGAGCCTCAGCAGTGGTAAGTACCAATATCATCAATTCGGGAGCAGTAGTATGCTCTCACCTCGAGTTTTTGTTACAAGAAAAAAGAAGGCGCATAGGTATAGGTATGGCGCACGAGCTTTATCTGACCCCAGAAAATCTGGGCAAACTGGTACTGGGCAATAGTTCGAACACCGAGAAAATATACCTGACCTGGGAATATATGTTGTTTCCCAACTTCCCTATCAACTTGGGTGCGCATGCACAGTTAGGTGGTTTTTTGGTAGGCGACGAAATTAAAAAAGCAAACGAAGACACAATCAACGTGCCCGACTACAACTATTTCGGCAATGTAGGTATATTGCTTGAACTGGGTTTCAAACCTGTATATTTCTTTGTTAAACCTACACTCGAATATAAATCGTATAGTGGCTGGCACAAAGAATTATTGGCCGGTGCCACATTTGGTATCAAGTTTAAACTGAGTGCCGACGATAAGAAGAAGACCAAGAAATAGTTTGGGGCAAAGCCAAAGAGTCATATTTCTACAATTACCCCGGGATGTCTGTTCCCCGGGGTTTTTTGTTTGTACGGCGTATGTGTATAGTATGCAATATCGCCAAAAAAAGATGGCTACTCCAGCCTCATATATCTGTTGAGGATAAAGATCAAGAAAATCAATTGGCACATTTATAGCCAGTTGCAACATATGTCCAGATCTTGTCCATTTACGAAAAAGTGGGTTGAATATATAAAATGATAGTTTTGGGCAATTTGTATATATTATTCAAAATTTAGCTCGAACTCATGAGAAATAAATTTTTACTACTTTTTATCTTCAGCACCTGGCTTATGGGTGTGCAGGCTCAAAACCATTTAGGTGCATGGGCAAAGCATATAGAGGGCCACGAAAACAGTTCGTTCAACAATGTTCTATACGACGGAAAAGACATAATAGTGAATGGCTTGTGGTTTTTAGATGCAAAGTTTCATGAAGTAAACTTGCCTTACCATGTGGGCTCAAACGTATTGCTTGCCAAATTGGATACTGCCGGCAATATAAAGTGGACAGCTACTATAACCGGCGACAGTTACGATGGTATGTTTGATATGGCATTGGATTCTGATAAAAATATAGTAGTAGTTGGTTGGTCAACCTCCGATATTTACATCGAAGTAAATGGCAAAAATGTATTTACCCCAACTCTGCAATGGATAGGCCGTGGTATGGTAGCCAAGTTCTCGGGAGAGACAGGCGATCTGATTTGGTTCAAAACCTTTGGCCCCGAACAACAATATACCAGTGTAAATGGAAACCGCATAGCCCTGGACAAAGACGACAATATTTACATAGCCGGATATTACAGTGCCGCATTCATGTTCGACGAGCTGAGCTTTCACTATGGGCAGCAAGGCTGGGGAGCATTGCCATTTGTCATAAAAATGGATGTAGATGGCAACGCTGTGTGGGGGCAGTCATTCAATTTTACTTCGGAAGGTGAAAATGCAGGCTACATCAATACAAAATCGTTGGCTGTGTACAACGATAAGCTTTATCTGGCATTCGAATATTCAAAACCACTCATAATCAATACCGATACCCTGGCACACGAAGGATGGTACGACTGGGCTGGCATAGTGTCACTTTCGCTTAGCAAAGGCAAGGCCATAAATCACATCACTATGGGAAGCATAGAAACCCAAAACATAGCACATATAAAATTTGATAAAGAAGACCATTTGCTGGCTGCCGGATATTTTACCTGCAACTCCGGATTCAAAATTGGTAATACAACACTCACGGGACTTGGGCAATACAATGCATACCTGGCAAAGTTGGATACCAGCCTGACTCCTGTTTGGGTAAAAACAATAGAAAGCACAACCTCATCATATATATTTCACATCAATATTGGTTCCACCAACAATTACTATATAGGTGGCGGATACGACTCATCTACCCCTATTCTTATGAACGGTGAAACCATTGTCGCCCCATCTGCATTTCAGTCTGCAGCCATGTATCAGGCAGTTATAGACAAATCTGGCGAGTTCATTACATCTGTATCGCTCACCGGAACCAACCCCAACAGCGTGCTTAACTACAGGAATGCAGTTTTGGTATCAGATTCAAAAATGATTGCCGTGGGTACTTTTCAAGACAGCGTGCACCTGGCGCACGATGTAAAGCTATACTCAGATCACGGTTCAGCCTTTATGATGAAATGGCAATTACCGGGCATTCAAACCTCGGTAGCTTCAGTTCTTACCCCCAATCCTTTGGGATACTATCCGAACCCAACCTTGGGTACTCTTTACATACCCAAGCATAGCAACCCTACCCGCATAGAAATATACAATACATTGGGTATTTTGGTAAAAGTATGTACCGAAGATGAACTAAAAACCGGGCAAATATCTTTGAATGGGTTGAATGGCCGCTTGTACATACTGCGCACTACTGCCGCCAGTGGCATTTATACCGATAAAATATTATTGTCGCACTAAGCCACCGGCACATACCAAACATAACAAACAATGCCAATTGAACATTCGATTGAATTAAAACAAAAAAATATTGCAAAGATGATGCATACTTTACATACTAAAACAGCCATACTCATACTCACCTTGGCCATAGTGAGCACATTAGGTGGATCGGAGGCTATGGCACAGATAAGTCAGAAACCTACATTCTACCAAATACAAGCAGAGCACAACCGCAAATGGGAAGGCAAAGATATTTTTAAGCGGGAAGTAACCAAAGGCAAAGGTTGGAAGCAATACAAACGCTGGGAAAACTTCATGGAAGCACGTGTGTACCCAAATGGCAAATTCCCCCAATCGGGAATACTTTGGAACGAAGCTCAAGAACTTGGGCTTATGAATACTGCACAATCGGATCTGAATAAATGGCAACCACTTGGGCCTTTCAGCGCACCGGCAGATATAAACTACCCTACCGAGATAGTAGGCGCAGGGCGAATAGATTGCATAGCCTTCGACCCACAAAACCAAAACACAATATACGTAGGCACCCCTTCAGGTGGTGCATGGAAAAGCACCGATAATGGTGCCAACTGGGTATGCATGACCGATAAGCTACCCACATCTGCCATATCAGATATAGAAATAGACTACACAAACCCAAATTGCATCTACCTAGCCACCGGCGACCGCGACTCATGGTCGGAAGACGACAACCAGCAGTTTGGTGGATACAGCGTAGGCATACTCAAATCGACCGATGGAGGTAACACTTGGCAACTGACCGGGCTAAACTTTACATTGGTAGACAACCTGATGGTGAACGACATCATACTCAACACAGAAAATCCCAACATCATGCTGGCAGCTACCAATCAGGGTATATACAGAAGCACCGATGCTGCCAATACCTGGACTAAGATTAGCTCAGGCGAAATAGTGAAAGATATAAAGCAACACCCCGTTAACCCCAATATTGTATATGCAGCCACTGCCAATGCATATGGGTATGCCAAGATACTGAAATCGGTGGATGCTGGTTTGTCGTTTTCCGAGATAAAAAATACTGGAATAAAAGATGCAGGGCGAATTGAACTCGCAGTAACCCCTGCAAATCCGGATGCTGTATTTGCGGTATATGCATATTACATGAACGATGGTTTTGGAGGTTTAGTAAAATCTACCGATACCGGTGTGAGTTGGTCAGAAATCACCAACGCTGCCAGCATCAATTTGTTCGACTGGGATTACTCAGGAAGCGGAGTAGGCGGACAGGGCAGCTACGATATAGCACTGGCTGTAGACCCTACAGACGAAAACGTAATACGCATAGGTGCTATAAACATTTGGAAAACCACTAATGGAGGAAGCAACTGGCAAATAGAATCGTACTGGATAAAATGGGAGGGAATTGACTATGTGCATGCCGACCAGCATACCCTTCAGTACAATCCGCTCAACAATGCCTTGTATGCAGGAAACGATGGTGGTGTATACCGCTTCGATTCAGAAACTTCGCATTGGACCGATATTTCAGGAAATCTGTCGATACTACAGATATACCGATTTGGCCTTTCAGCTACCAACAATGAACTGCTGGTTACAGGAAATCAGGACAATGGCACTTACAAGCGCAGCTCTGGCGGTGAGTGGAATAGCATACTAGGTGGCGATGGCATGGAATGTATGGTTGACTATACCAATGAGAATATCATATACGCAGAATATTACTATGGCAATATAACACGCTCCAACGATGGAGGAAAAACTTATATAAACATTTCTCCCACCTATGGCAACTCGGCATGGATTACGCCTTACCTCATGCATCCCAACGACCCGCAAACATTGTATGTGGGCGGCTATGCTGAGATATATAAAACAACAAACCGTGGTGATTCATGGACTACTATAGCCACCGTTGGCACCGACCGATTGCAGTCTCTGGCTATTTCTAAAAGCGACCCAAACTTTTTGTACGCAGCGAGTTATTCTCAAATTTGGATTTCTGAAAATGGGGGAACCGATTTCGCCAATATCACCGCAGGCTTGCCAAATGTGGGCATAAGCTATATAAGCATTTCCGATACCGACCCAAAGAAAGCATGGATTTGCCTGTCGGGATACAAAGAAGGCGAAAAGGTGTATTTCACCCAAGATGGTGGTGCAAGTTGGAACAACTATTCTGATGGGCTGCCCAACGTACCTACCAACAGCATCATATACAAACATGGCTCCGATGGGGAACTGTATGTAGCTACCGACCTGGGAGTATTTTATCGCAATGCAGCCATGCCCCGCTGGATACCTTTCAACAACGGATTACCATCCATGATAGTGTACGAATTGGAAATACAATACAGCACCGGAAAGTTGTTTGCAGCTACATATGGACGTGGAGTATGGTCTACAGATTTGTACCAAATACCACAGACTGACATTGGGGTTGCTGCCATACAGCATCCTACTACCGGAACAGATCTGGCCAACAACATGACAGTAACAGCGCGGTTGATGAACTACGGATCGTCTGCCGTAAATAGTTTCAAAATATGGTATCAGATAAATGATAATGCACCAGTTGGCGAGCAAGTAAATGCAGAAATACTGCCGGGTGCAATACTCGACTATACTTTTACACAAACTGCAGACCTCTCCACTGGCGGTGTGTATAACCTAAAAGTATACACCGATTTGGCAGGCGATATGGATACGACCAACAACGAAGTGAGATCCGAAGTCAGAAATTACCGCTCAGATATAAATACTGAAGCTGGCGACTACGCCCTTAGCTTTACAGGTCAGAACCATTTTATAGACTGCGGAAATACAGAATCGTTGAACCTAATCGGAGCATTTACCTTTGAGGCGTGGGTAAACCCCACCAACTATGGCGAGGTAAATGGAGCAGGCTTTGGCCGCATCATGGACAAGAAAAACATAAGCATACTGCTCAACGGCTACAATTTTAATTACAACCACCAATCGGTATTGGTAATTATAAATACCGAATTTGGACGTGTTGTAGCAAACTCATCGGCAGGCAGTATAGCGCTCGGGCAATGGCAGCATGTAGCTGTAGTATACGATGCCGAAAAAAGCCTTCGCATTTTTGTGAATGGATACGAACAAACAGTAACATATCTCGAATCCAGCTTTGGCCCAATAGCCAATAACAGCGATGCCAAACTTTTGTTGGGAGAAAATGCGACCCTTACCCGCGCATTCAATGGCATGATGGATGAAATAAGGCTTTGGAGCACTACTCGTACACCAAACGAAATAAGATTGAATACATGCGTTGTAGATGCACAAGCCGAAAATCTGATGGCTTACTGGCGCTTCAATGAAGGCCCCGGTAGTCCGGTAGCTTCAGACATAAGCGGAAACAACCACCACGGCTACCTCCGCAACTTTGCAATAGGCAATACTTCCAATACCGACTGGCGCGAAGCCACACACAATTGCTTCCCTGTGAATTTAGGTATAGAAAGTATAGTTACCCCAATTTCGGGCAATAACCTCGGCTCAGGTGAGATAATTAGCCTTATGGTGCGAAATATGGGTGCCAACCCCATAAGCAATTTCACGCTTACGTATACCATCAACAATGAAACACCGGTAGTAGAAAACCTCAATCAATTGCTGCTCCCCTACTCCGAAACCCAAATATCATTCACAGCGCCCGTCAATCTCTCAGCAAAAGGAACATATATACTCAATGTGGAAATATTCACCGAAAATGATCAACTCGCTGCCGACGATAATGAGAGCAAAATCATAGCCCACCATGATTATTGCCAGGCTTATGGCAACACCACTTCACAGTTTGCACATATCAGCAACATAAGCATTGGTGGCAATCAATACCCTTCGCACTACCAAAATCATGCAATACATACCGATACGCTCAATGTGCATCTGAATAAGGATTATACCATAGACATATACCCGATAGGCATCTCCGATACCAAAAATTGCCTGGTGGCGATAGACTGGAATGCAGATTCCGATTTTGAGGATGAAAATGAAATGTTCGTTCCAGTGATGATGAACGGAAAATTTAGTGTCACCCTACAGGGCAACAAAGACGGATACCTAGGTACCACACTCATGCGTGTAGTGTATGCAGAAAACAACCCGAACATAAGCACCGTATGTGGTACATATGAAGAGGGCGAGGTAGAAGATTTTTATATAAATACCCTGGCACCACTCAGTGCTGAAGCCGATATAATAAGCTTTACAGTTGACAACCAAATGGGCGAAACTACCATAGATACTGAAGGAGCCTATATAACCGTATTTGTACCAAAGGGCACCGAACTCTATGGCATAGTGCCACATTTCACGCTTTCACAAAACGCAAAAGCCTTTTTATACGGCACAGAGGTAAAAAGCGGCATCAGCCCGCTCGATTTTTCGTATCCGTTGGAGCTAGCCATAAGGGCAGAGGATGAAACGCATTGGAAATATTATACTATAAAAGTGAGGTGGGAACCCAGCGACAAAGCCGAGTTTATCTCATTTGCCATGCCCGGACAAATTACTGTTTGTCGTATCAATAAAAGCAGCCGCGACATAACTGTGTATCTGAGCCCATCGTCAGACAAAACTACGCTCGCGCCAAGTTTTACACTCTCCGATGGCGCAATGGCCTACATAAATGGCGTGCAACAAATTTCGGATACCACTACCAACAATTTTACAAATGATGTAATATACAATGTAGTATCTGAAAATACCTTGGTCAATAGCAACTGGACGGTCAAAATGGCTACTCCCGTAGGACTAGACAACCAGAATGCATTCGATGTAAAGCTTTATCCTAACCCCAGCAACGAATATGTAGTGATAGAAAACGCCATAGGCAGCCTGATTGAAATAAGAAATATGAGTGGCGTACTGATGCAAAGTATTTGGACACCTTCCAATAGGCATACCCTCAATCTTCAGGAACTCTCATCAGGCCAGTATATAGTTTTTGTAAAAAACAACACTTACTCCCTATACTTTAAGTTAAGTGTAATAAAGTAGTTCTTAGTTTAAATAAAACTCTCTAAACAAGAGTGCTCCGGTAAAGGTTGGTTGCTTTGCCGGAGTTTTTTTTTATATATGGGTTCCATATGGGCAGACATTTCAGTTCATAGGACACTACACTCCAGATACATACGAATTATTTTTACATCCGAAAACTTCCATTTTCATCATGCTTCCAAATCCCAACTCATGGTTTTGTTTCTGCAATGCTTTTTTTCCTAATTTTGAAAAAAAAGCAACAGGTGAATATGCACATAAGCTACCAACCAAATATTAGGCACAAAATTGCTCTTTTTTGCTTGTTACTGGGCATTAGCCTTTTTGCACATACACAAACACACAGCGACTCTATAAAAACCCTGATACAAAAACTGCAATCCGAAAACAACATCATTGCGGCCAACAGATTGCTCAACCAGAATACCACCCTGGGCATAGACTACACCTTCAGGGTACTGCATGAAAACCTGAAGTTGGCTGAAGATGCTGATATGTATGAAGCAGTGGCATATACACGACTGAGTATAGGCAATTTTTGGTTCATGCGAGGAAACAAGATTAAGGCATATGAAAACTACCGTATCTGCGAAACCATAAGCCGCAAACATGGCTTTGCCAAAATCATAGGATTGTCGCTGATGAATGCATCGAACCTAATAAACTATATGGAAAAGCGCATTCACGAACTTAAAATGGCTATCCCCTACTTCATCCATTCAGCCGACTCGGTAAATCTTGCAAAAGCATACTTGAATATAGGCAACTGCTACAGCACTTATATACTTGGACCTGAAATATTGTGGACAAGTACGCCACTAGACTCCACTTGGAACCAAACCGAAAACATTGACACTGCATTCAACTATCGCGACTCTGCATTTTATTATTACGATTTAGCAAAACTGCTCAATATTAACCTGAAACACCATGAGCTATCGGCATCATACAATCTACGTATGGCTCAATGGCTCAGCTATGACAAAAACTTCTCTCAAGCTGAAGTCTATTTTCAAACATCAATATTATATTTCAACCAAGCACGCCTATACAAAGGTACGGTATACTGCCTGATAGAATTGCTCGACTCAAAAATGAAACAAAATAAAATAACAGAAGCGCATACCCTTGCAGACAGTGCATTGATGCTCGCCAGCCAGTATGGTTTTACTGACTACTACTCTGATGTGAGTCTTTTAAAATCTAAATTATATGAAACTTCAAATGACTATAATAATGCCCTTCTTTTTTTTAAACAATACTACACAAGTGCAGTGCAGTATAATGCCAACCTGATAGAAGAAAAAATAGATGCGCTAAACCTTGAGCTTACTGTGAAAGAACATGAAAATACCATAAACAGTCTTTTGCAACAAAGTCGCATGAACAGGCTGATTATTCTCACAGTAATAATAATTGCATTGTCTGTATTAGTAGCTGCTTACCTGTATTTGCAGAACCGAAAACGGAAAATTAAATACATACAGGAATCTATGAAAAAAGCCGAAGAGTTAAATTCAGTACAAATAAAGTTACTGAATACTGAGTTAGAAAATAACAACCTGAACGCTAAAATTCTGGAGGAAAAAATAAACTCACGTTCCGAAACCCTGATAATGGTAGCCAATAAGGTACAAAAGCTCAAAAACTACTATGAGACTCTGCACGAAGAAATAAACAACCTGGTACAGAACTTACCACCAGACAAGAGAAGTAGCGAGCTAAAGCCTATAAAAATATCGATGATGCAAATAGCTCAAGAGCAAAACGATTTGCTTGAGCTCGACACCATGTCGAAGCAGATTAACCAAGAGTTTTTCTTCTATATGGAGCAAAACTATACAAATCTTACTAAGGAAGATAAGAATCTGCTATCTATGCTTATTGCAGATCTGAATACAAAACAGATAGCAGGTTTTCTGAATATTACTCCCGATAGTGTTTTCAAAAAAAGGTACAGGCTACGCAAGAAACTCAACATTACTAACGAAATATCCTTTACCGATTTTTATACTGAAATATTAAAAAAGCTTGGAAATCCTTGATACTATAGTTGATTGCTTGCACAATGTTATTTCATTTATGGGCTTGTTTTCACCCTAGTTTTATGCCTTCCTGTTCAAGCATCAGTGCAACCTCAAGGTTTATTTTGGTTTGAATTTCGTTATAATTCAGACCAGCAATAATGAAATATACTACTACTATTTTATACCCTGCAGTTTCAAAACCTTCGAAGTTTACTGATTGAGAACCGAGTAACTCTCCGTGTTTCTGAAGAATGTTTTTCAACTGAGCAATGGCGATTGAAATTTTTTGAGGGGTAGTTTCCTTGTGCAACAATACCTGAAAACTGACCCTGCGATTAGGTTCCATACTTACGTTTTCGACCATACTGCTGGTGAAATAAAAATTGGGAATAGTAACCAACCTACCAGCCATCGTACGCAAGCGAGTACTCCGAAGGCCTATCTCTTCCACATATCCGTCGAAATTAGAAACAATAATACGGTCACCTACTCTGAAGGGTTTGTCAACCAGAACAGTAACTCCCCCAAACAGGTTTGATACAGTTTCCTTGGCAGCCAATGCTACAGCTACCCCACCAATACCCATACCAGCCAATAAAGCCCGCACATCGTAACCGGCGATTTGCAGCGAAACACTTGCCGCTAGTAGCCATATGGTCCACCGGATAATCTGACGCATGGTGCTCAACATTTGTCGACGAATTTTGCCCTGGCTTTTTTCCACATATGGCAGCAGCCAGTCTACGAGCCAATAGTTGGCCATACGTATCACAAACCAAGCAATATTAAAAACCAGTGCAATAGGTATGATGACATCAAAGAGTCTATTGAACCAATCACTCAGCGAAAGCGGAGTAAGAGCATAACCAATGCTTATAATAACGATCGATGTAAGAATTGGTTCTTCCATCAGATCCACAGTTTTAGCCAGGTTGTGAAATCCGCGTAGTCTTGCCCTTCGCTTTACAAAATGAGCAATAAACCAATACACCACCCTTGAGGTGAGCACACTCCCCGACACTAAAAATATAGCAACAAGCCACACGGCAAGCTTATTGCCATAAATTTCCGTTTCCAGAATCTCTTTCATCTTATACTATAAATAGTTGAAATCATAGGCAGCAAAGGTACAAAGTAAATTTTTAAGGTGGCAATTTGAAAGTCATGCAATTTGAAAATTTGAGAATCATTCATGCACGGCTTGTTTACTCATATTGGGCTTTATATCCAAAACAAAATAGAGATTATTCTACGGTCAGCATGCAGCAACAGCACATTCTCTCAACATCATTCATTTTTTTGGAATCATACTTAATTTTCGCCAAAGTCTCAATCCCATCTTCAAAATCGATTCAGGTGCCCTTACCTACAATTTCAAATTAATGTTCCACTACAATCCTAGGCGCTGTGTGCAGGCAGTTATATTGAAGGCCTACAAGATTAATAATCCACCAAATTGAGGAGCAACTCACTGAAATTGGGAATAAACTATAACTCATAAATTAGTGGTAATAACAAGCAACCCGCATTTCGTTTCGGAATATAGGCGCAAGTTTTGGCATAAATAAGACACTTATTGTGCAATACTTAAATATTCATACTCCCTGAACTTTAGAGCCAATAATCGGAAACATTGGGTATACCAGCGTGATACCCTTCTGAGGACGGCAGATGGTATGAAACACCTCGTAGTGCCCAACCTGCAGAGGTATTGGCCATATGAATGCTGGCAAATGCATCGTACATACAGAAGCTCACCAGTCCGGTGCCACAGCCAAACTCCAATGCCCGCGCTTGCGGTGGTGTGCTTACCAACTCCTGTATACGCTATGCCATAAGTGCAGCACGCTCAACCTTACTGGGTTCCAGGTCCCATTCTTTTGCTTTTGAATCGAAATTTTCCAAACCAGTTATTTTCTGATGAAGATAATAAATAGAGGGAAAATAGTAGAAGAATATACAAGTTTTGTTACTCCTCATATAGCACTTCTTAGTTTTGGCGCTAAGTACGGATATACCAGTACTGCAAGCCTTTCCATAGCCTAGAACTTTGGAAAAGCCCCGTATCTTTGCATGTCTTTGCTTAAAACTACGACGTAAAAGGTTTTATATCATTTAGCTTCGCGAAAGTGTTGGAACCTTAGCGAAACCTTTATGCTGCATCGCGTTTCGTGAAATTCGTGAAATTCGTGGAGAAAGAAATATGCCGCATTAACCATTATTATCGAAAATTCTATGCGGTAAATTTTATATATTTACCATGAAGTAAAGCATGATAAAAATGTTTGAGGCATTGAAAAAAAAATGGTACTATCTAACTCATTTGGGAGTAAATGCTCAGATGACTATTTCCCTGCAAAAGAAAGTAATACTTTCAAACTATCTGGCATTTGTATTATTTATATTACTCAATGCCATGAATTTGGTTTCGTTATTTCTTGAGCCATTCAGCTACGTAATCTTATTGTCGTCACTCTCCATACTTACCATATTAACGGTACCACTGATGAATTCCATGGGAAACTACCATACCCCTGCCTTCTTAATATCTGTGCTTACACCGTTTTTTTTAAATCTATTCAGTACAGTAGTTACTACTGAGCTAGTTCCTATAAATTCATACTACGTCAATCGCTATTTTTTAATAGCAATGCTCATCATACCTTTTATAGTGATAGATAAATCGCGCCCGCTCTCGCTCATAGTGGCCATTCTATTCATTTTATTACTCATATTTAGTACCGATTTTATTTTTGAGTTAAAAGGGTATGCATTTGATCCCAAAAGAATTGACCTATCAAAGTATCACTATTTAAACTACTATTTAATATTTTGTGTGTTCATAGTTTTATTTGGCTTATCGTTTCTTACAAATATAAATGTTAGGTACGAAGATAGAATATTGCAACTGCTGGGCGAGCTTACCGATAAAAACGAAGAACTCAGGCAGCAGCAGCAAATTATTAGCAATGCCTTCCAGACTATAGAACAAAAGAATACCAAAATAACCCAAAGCATAGAATATGCACAGCGCATACAATCTGCGTTTTTACCCGGCAACGATTTTGTGAAGGACGTGTTGCCAGAGTCGTTTGTACTTTATTTGCCACGCGATATAGTGAGTGGAGATTTTTATTGGATAAATGAAGTAAAAGGTAAGAAAGTAATCATTGCTGCCGACTGCACCGGTCATGGTGTTCCGGGAGCTTTTCTGAGCATATTGGGTGTCACTTTACTAAATGAGATTATTCTCAATCAGGAAATACTAGAGCCGGCTAAGGTGTTGAATATACTCCGCGACAATGTAAAAAAGGCCCTTCAGCAAAGTGGTAGTCTGTATGAACAAAAAGACGGAATGGATATAGC